>CAZWUP010000322.1:0-3183 GCA_964637045.1 uncultured Porticoccaceae bacterium
TTCCTCCACCCTGTGGTTGGCCAGCAAGGGGTGCAGTGCGCTCTCGGTGCTGGCGCCGTCGCTGGATTTGGTGGCCACCAGATGCTGGTGGGCGCAGCTGGCCACTTGGGGGAGGTGGGTGACGCAAATTACCTGGCCGCGCTCCCCCAGGCCCCGCAACAGCCTGCCCACCACTTCTGCGACGGCACCGCCCACCCCCACGTCCACCTCGTCGAACACCAGGGTGGGAATCTCCGTGTGCTGGGCGGCGATAACCTGAATGGCCAGGCTGATCCGCGACAACTCCCCTCCGGAAGCCACCTTTGTCAGGGGCTTGTGGGGCTGACCCGGATTGGTGCTGACCAGGAACTCCACGGTCTCTGCCCCCTGGGGGCCGTGTCCCGCCAGTGGGCTGAGGCAGACCTGAATGCTGGCGGCGGCCATCGCCAGCTGGGCGAGCTGTTCGTTGATGCGCTCGGCAAAGAGCTCCGCGCCCTGGCGGCGCTGGGCGCTGAGCTGGGCCTCGAGGGCGGTGAGTTGGCTGTCCAGTTCCGCCAGCCGTTTGCTCAGGCCTTCCACACCCCCTTCCCCGTCGCTGAGTTGGTGCAGTTCGAGCCTCAGCTGGCGGTGGCGCTCGGGCAGTTCCTCGGGGCTGATGCGGTGCTTGCGGGCCAGTTGATAGACCAGGCTGAGGCGGGCCTCAACCTCCACTAGGCGCTCGGGGTTGATGTCGAAGTGATCGATGTCCTGCTGCAGTTCCCTGCAGGCCTCGTCCACCTGGATCAGGGCGGAGTCCAGCAGCGACTCCGCCTCCCGCAGGCGGTCGGATTTCTCCGGTAGCAGGTGCAGCAGGTTGAGGGCCTGGGAGAGCAGGCTGTGGGCATCCCCGGCGTCACCATCCCGGCACAGGGCCAGCACCTGATGGCTGTCCTTGAGAATCTGCTCGCCGTTGGCCAGCAGGTGTTGTTCCCGCTCCAGCTGCTCCAGCTCCCCCGGCGCCAGGGACAGTTCGTCCAGTTCCGTCAACTGAAAGGCCAGCAACTCCCGGCGGGCCTCGTTGTCCCTGGCGTTGGCCTCCAGGTCCCTCAGCCGCTGGCGGGTCTGTTGCCAGTCGTGGAAGAGACTGGCCGTCTGGCGGCACAGCTCCTCGCACCCGGCAAAGGCATCCAGCAGGCGGCGGTGGGTATCCCGCACCAGCAGGGACTGGTGCTCGTGTTGGCTGTGGATATCGATCATCATCTCCCCCAGCTGCTGCAGCTGTTGCATGGGGGCGGGCTGGCCGTTGATAAAGCCCCGGGAGCGGCCTTCGGTGGTCAGGCTGCGGCGGATGATGCAGTCATCTCCGTCCTCCAGGTCGTTGTCCCGCAGCCATTCCCTGGCCCTGGGGTTGCCGGTGACGGCAAACACTGCGGTAACGTCGAGCTTGTCCTTGCCGGTGCGGATGCGGCCGGTGTCCCCGCGGTCCCCCAGGGCCATGCCCAGGGCGTCCAGCACCAGGGATTTGCCGGCGCCGGTCTCCCCGGTGATGGCGGTCATGCCCGGTTGAAACTCCATGTGGAGCTTCTCCACCAGAGTAAAATTGTGAATGGTCAGGGACAGCAGCAAGTCGGGCTTCCAGGATGATTGGCGAACACGGCATTTATACCCCATCAGCGGGTGGCCTGTCATTGCTCGCCATTGCCCCCGGCGGCGGCACCCTGCCCTTGAATATCGTCACCCTGTCCCAATATTAGGGGAAACAATCCACGCAACAAGGGAGGGCGCCTGTGTCCACGAACGAGCAAGATCATCCCCAGAACCCGGCTACCGAGGAAAATGCCGAGCTGCCCGAGGGCGTTGTCGACACCGCCGACGGGGGCGGCCAGCAGCCGGAGCCGGCGTCCCAGCAGCAGGAGCAGGTGACTGTGGAGGACCTGCAGGCCCAGGTGGCCTCACTCAAGGAGGAGCTGTTGCGCAGTCACGCCGATATGCAGAACCTGCGCCGCCGGGTGGAGCGGGATGTGGAGAATGCCCACAAGTACGCCCTCGAGAAGATGGTTGGTGAGCTGGTGAGCGTGGTGGACAATCTGGAGCGTGCCACTGCCGCCATCGACAGAGGCAACGAGCAGCTGACACCTGTGGGGGAGGGGGTGGAGCTGACCCTGAAGGGGCTGCTCGACGTATTGCGCAAGTTCAATGTGGAGCAGGTGGACCCGGTGGGCCAGCCCTTTGATCCTGACAAGCACCAGGCCATGACCATGGTGCCCAACCCGGAGTTGGCCCCCAACACCGTGATGGAGGTGTTCCAGAAGGGTTATCTGCTCAACGGTCGCCTGGTGCGCCCGGCCATGGTGGTGGTGTCCCGGGCCCAGTAAGGGCCCCAGCCCTTGAAAAAGCCCTGCCTCGCACACATATAGCTATCAAGCACATGTTCAACGATTTTATTGGAGATCACCGTAATGGGTAAGATTATTGGAATTGACCTCGGCACCACCAACTCCTGCGTCGCGGTGTTGGAGGGTGACAAGCCGCGGGTTATCGAAAACGCCGAGGGCACCAGGACCACGCCCTCCATTGTAGCCTTTACCGAGGATGGCGAAGTGCTGGTGGGTCAGTCCGCCAAGCGCCAGTCGGTGACCAACCCCAAGAACACCCTGTATGCGGTGAAGCGCCTGATCGGTCGTCGCTTCCAGGATGATGTGGTCCAGAAGGACATCAAAATGGTGCCCTACGAAATCGTCAAGGCCGACAATGGCGATGCCTGGGTGCGGGTCAAGGGGGACACCAAGGCGCCGCCTCAGATCTCTGCGGAAGTGCTCAAGAAAATGAAGAAGACCGCCGAGGACTACCTGGGGGAAACCGTCACCGAGGCGGTGATCACCGTGCCCGCCTACTTCAACGACTCCCAGCGCCAGGCCACCAAGGACGCCGGCCGCATCGCCGGCCTCGATGTCAAGCGCATCATCAACGAGCCGACCGCGGCCGCGCTCGCCTTCGGCATGGACAAGAAGCCGGGCGACTCCAAGATCGCGGTGTATGACCTCGGCGGCGGCACCTTCGACATCTCCATCATCGAGATCGCCGACCTCGACGGCGAGCACCAGTTCGAAGTGCTGGCCACCAACGGCGACACCTTCCTCGGCGGCGAGGACTTCGACCAGCGCCTGATCGACTACATCATCAGCGAGTTCAAGAAGGACCAGGGTGTCGACCTGGCCAAGGACG
>CAZWUP010000323.1:0-3154 GCA_964637045.1 uncultured Porticoccaceae bacterium
GATTCTGGCGTCGGGGTAGGTTTTCAGCAACCACTGGATGTGCAGGGCGTGGGAGGGCATCTTCAGGTTCCAGACTGCGGGTGTGCCCGCCTGCTGTACCTGGAGAAATTTCTTGTGGTAGGCGTAGGCGGAGCTCATGTCGGCGTTGAGCAGGTAACTGCTGTAGCCGGGCATGGGCAGGTGGCTTTCCCAATAGGCGGATTTGAAGTCCTGGCCCTGTACAAAGGTACATTCGGTGGCGCCGTCGGCGGGCTCGTGGTGCTTGTCCCTGTACATCAGGGCTTCCGGTGGCGGGTTGCGATCCTGCTCCACCATGGCCAGGCAGCGGGGGTCGTCGTAAAGGTGTTCGGTAGCCGCGGGTGGCACCGGGTTGAACAGCTGCCAGCGCAGCAGGGAGCGCCGCGCCGGGTCGGCGGCCAGCAGGTAGCTCAACAGGGTGGTGCCCGACCTGGGCATCCCCAGCACGAACACGGGTTTGACGATGGGGGTGTCCAGCACCTCGGGGTGGCGGAGGGCGTAGTCCTCCACCTGGAGCCGGGAGCAGAGGTAGCCGACGATTTCATCCTCCAGCCGCGCCCAGCCGGTGGGGTTTACCTTGGTACAACCATTGATGTTGTCCACCAGAACCCCCAGGCCTTCGCGGAAAACTTCGTCCGTCAGGGGCGGAACCTGGGTGCGCTGGTAGGCGTTGGCGACAAGGGCATCGACACACAGCATGGCGGGAAATCCTGGTTATTGGTTATTGAATATTCAGGCGGGTGAGGACCCTGTTACAGCCATGGTAATCCCAAGGAATCGTTGCCACTAGCAGTATATTTTGACCATATTGGTTCCTATCCGATACCATTCAAGCTTATGGAATTACGCAAACTCCGCTATTTTGAAGCCGTGGCCAGCGCGGCGAGTTTCCGCCGTGCTGCGGAAAAACTCCACGTCGCCCATACCGCTCTGTCCAAGCAGATCAGCCTGCTGGAGGAGGAGTTGGGGTGTGTCTTGCTGCTGCGCACCACCCGCCAGGTGAGGCTGACCACGGCGGGGGAAACCTTTCTGGGGCATGTTCGCCAGATTCTGCGGGATGTGGATTTTGCCGTGCGCCAGGCCCGCCTTGCCGGGGCCGGTCACCTGGGGGGGATACGCATCGGTTTTCGCGAGACCGCGGGGCGCTCGCCGGCGGTGGCCCAGCTCTTTGCCGGCTTCAACTCGGCCTATCCCGGGGTTGAGGTACAGCTTGAACAATGCAACACCGTTGCCCAGTGCGAGGCACTCCTCAAGGGCTCCCTGGATATCGGCATCATGTATGCGCCGCCGCCGGAATACGGGGCGTTCTCAACCCTTACCCTGGCGGAGGAAACCATTTTTCTGGCCCTTTCCCAGGCCCATCGGTTGGCGGCGGCGGAGCGTATTGTGTTACAGGATCTCAGCGATGAGGCCTTCATCGGCTTTCGCCGCAGCGAGGGGTCCTACTACGCCAATCTGTTTACCGCGATCCTGGCCAACGCCGGGGTGGTTCCCCGCACCGTTACCGAGGTGGATTCCGAGGCGGCCACACTCAACCTGGTGTCAGTGGCCATGGGGGTGGGGATGGCGGTTGCCAGCAGCAGCGCTGACGCGCCACCCGGGGTGGTGTTCAAGCGAATAGAGGGTTTCGATCAGGTGATGAAGCTGGAGCTGGTGTGGGTGGAGGAGACCCTCACACCCATCGCGCGCAATTTCATTGCCATCGCCCACCAGGTGATGGCTGCTGGATGACCTGGCATCGAGGGAGGGCCGGTTCGCCCTGCCCTCCCCGTGGCGGCCATTGCCGGGCTGCACAAGGACAGGGCCAGTACCCTGGCCGCTGGCCCCGCCGCAGTTACCACTTCAGGTGCAAGGTTCTCATTCCCATGACCGAACCACCGACAAACTCCGGCGGGGTGTTCTCGTCGATGCGGAACTCCGGGATGCGCCTGCACCACTCCTCGTAGAGAATCCCCAGCTCGATGCGGGCCAGGTGGGCGCCGAGGCAGCTGTGGGGGCCGGTGTTGAAGGCCACATGGCGGACGCCCTTGCGGGTGATATCGAATTCCAGCGGATTCGCGAATGCCTCCGGGTCCAGGTCGGCGGCGGCCTCGCAGAGCATCACCATTTCCCCTTCCTTCATCTGTACGCCGTGGAACTCGCAGTCACGGGTGACCTGGCGGGCGGTGTTGACGAAGCTGTAGCGGCGCAGGGCCTCTTCCACCACGGCGGGAATGATTTCCGGGTTGTCGCGGATCTGCTGTTGCAGTTCCGGGTGCTGGGCAAAATGGCGAACGCCGAAGGACATACCGTTGACCACGGTATCCAGCCCGGCGAGGAAAAACAACAGACAGTAGGCCTGCATTTCTTCCATGGTCAGGGGGCGGCCGTCGATGGTGGCATCGAACAGGTCGCTGATCATGTCCTTGCCGCGCTTTACCCGGCGCTCCTCGATGGTCTGGGTCATAAAGCCGACGATCTTTTCCAGGCATTCCTGGCGCACGGCGGGGTCGGTGTCCGACAGGGCGGACATGGCCCAGCCGCGGAATTCATCGAGGCGACTGACGGGCAACCCCACCAGTTGCATGAAAATGGTGATGGGCAGGGGTTCGGCAACCGCGTGGACAAAGTCGCAGCCCCCTTTGTCCTTCACCGCCTCGATCAGGTTGATGGAAAACTCCCGGATATAGCCCTCCATATCGCGCATCTTGGCCGGGGAAAATCCCGCGGCGATGGCCTGGCGATACTTGCCGTGGGCCGGGGGGTCGATGTTGATGGGAATCAGCAGATAAGGGCTCTCCACCGGGGGGATGTTGACCTTGCGGCTGGAAAACAGGTCGGGGGTGCGGGCCGCATCACAGAGCGCCTGATAGCCACTGATAACCCAGTGGCCGCCGTTTTTGGGTGTGTAGTAGATGCCGTTGGGAAACTGTCTGGCGATGTTGTTGAGGTAGTCGATGGGGTCTTTCTTGAGTTCCTCATCGAGCCTGATATCCATGGTGTAGACCAGGTCTGCGGGAACATGTGCGGGTACTGTCATTGGGCTTCTCCTGTTACTGAAAGTCGTTGTTGCGATCGATGGCTCTGGATTAAGGAACCTCGGATTACACATAAGTCAGATTCAAGGGCGACACGGCGGTGGCGGCCGAGGGCAGAG
>CAZWUP010000324.1:0-3139 GCA_964637045.1 uncultured Porticoccaceae bacterium
GGGCGGTCTTCTTGCGGGCGCCGATCAGCTTCGGCTCGGTGGGGCTGTAGTAGATATTGTGCCACTGCAGCAAGGTGGCATAACCCTTGGACTCCCGGTCCTCCGGCAGGTAGGCGGACAGCACCCGGCGCACCTCGAAATCATTGGCGAGCTGAAAGCTGAGGGTGGGATCGTAGATGTCCTTGTCCTTGACCCGCTCGATGTACTCGTAGGGGGACATCTCGTGGGCGTATTTGTTGTAATTGGGGATGCGGCCACCGGCGACGATGGACTTGAGGTTGAGGTTGCGGCACAGCTCCTTGCGGGCCTCGTACAATCGCCGCCCCAGGCGCAGGCCCCGGTAGTCGGGAGAGACGAAGACCTCCACCCCGTAGAGCACGTCGCCGTTGGGGTCGTGGGAGGTCAGGTAGGCATTGCCGGTGATCTCGTCATAGGTGTGTTCATCGCCAAACTGGCTGTAGTCCACAATCACCGAGAACGCCGCCGCGGCCACTCTGCCGCTGTCCTCGATGCAGAATTGGCCCTCGGGAAACTTGGCGAGTTGGGCCAGGTACTCTTTTTTCTTCCATGCGCCGCCCATGCTGGAATAGATCCGATCCATGATGTCGCGGATGTCGTCGTAATCGTCCGCCGTCAGGTGACGCAGGATCAGGTGATGTTCGGTACCGACGTCATCGGTGAAAATATCCGGGGTATTTGCAGAAGTCATTGACCACCATTGGCTGGGAGGGGTTCGGCAACGGGTGCCTGGGCACGAGATTGTTGCCAGGATAAGCCCCTGTAGTATAGTCGCGAACAACCGGGACCAAAACCACTACCACCGTGGGGGCGACTCCGCCCGCCTTTTCAAAGCCAAGGATTTCCACATGAACCAACCCCCATCCCTGACCCTCGACCATCTCGCCAAACGCCGGCAGCAGGCCCTGGACTCGGGTTCCCTGGTACCCATGGATGCGGAATCCCACCCCCTTGAGGAAAGGGGCCTGCCCTACCAGGCCAGGTGGATTTCCACCCTCAGCCTGAAGATCATGGCCAAGGCCCTCCAGGACGGGGGCGAGCAGCAGGAAAACCCCTTTTTGCCCTATGACCCCAACCTCTTTGTCGCCCACCTGCCCCCGGCCCACGTGCTGATTTTCAACAAGTTTGGCATCTCCGAAAACCATTTGCTGGTCATCACCCGGGGCTTTGAATCCCAGGAGGCCCCCGTTACCCCGGCGGATTTCGCCGCCATTGCACCCCTGCTGGGGGACTTGGGAGGGGTGCTGATGTTCAATGGCGGCACCGCCGCGGGCGCCAGCCAGCCCCACAAACACTTCCACCTGATGCCTGGCCGCGAGCTGCCCCTGGCGGGCTATTTCAACCACCTGGTTAGCGGGGGGCGGCTGATCCGGGTGCCCGAGTTCGGCTTTCGCCACGGCCTCACCGCCCTCGGCCTCACCCCGGAGATGTCCGCCGAGGACAAGGCGGGCATGCTCCAGGACGCCTGCCGGGCCTGCCTGGCCATGTGCGAGCTGACACCCGACAGCAATGGACTGATGCCCCCCTACAATATTCTTGCCTCCCGGGAGTGGCTGCTGGCCGTTCCCCGCAGCGCCACCGCCTGGGTGGATGGCGACGCCAGGGTCCATGTCCACGCCATGACCTTTGGCGGCGAAGTGGGGGTGGCCAGTGAACACCAGATCGACATCGTCAAAAATACCGGCTTGCTGAAGATTCTCGCCGCCACCACAGTCCCCGGCTAGAGACAACCGCCATGGATACCACCCCGGCAGCAGCCACAGGGGACCCTTACGCCGGCAGGGGCTACCGCTATTACGCACTAACCCTGCTGATGACCGCCTATGTGTTCAACTTTATCGACCGCCAGATTCTGGCCATTCTCCAGGAGCCCATCAAGGCCGAGCTGGGCTTGTCCGACACCCAGCTCGGTTTGCTCACCGGCTTCGCCTTTGCCCTGTTCTATGTGGTGATGGGCCTGCCCATCGCCCGCTGGGCGGACCGCGGGGTGCGCCGCGACATCGTCGCCCTGGCGGTGGGGGTGTGGAGCCTGTTTACCGCCCTCAGTGGCCTGGTGACCAGTTACCTGCAACTGCTGCTGGTGCGCATCGGGGTCGGCGTCGGCGAGGCCGGCTGCAGCCCCCCCGCCCACTCGATGATCTCCGACACCTTTCCCCCGGGGGAGCGGGCCACGGCCCTCGGCACCTACAACATGGGCGTCAATATCGGCATTTTGTTCGGCTTTCTCGCCGGGGGCTGGCTCAACGAATTTTTCGGCTGGCGGGTGGCCTTTTTTGCCGTCGGCATCCCCGGGGTCCTCCTCGCCGTGGTCCTCCGGCTGACCCTGGCGGAGCCCCCCCGGGGCCGCTTCGACCCTCCCCGCCCCACTGCGGGGGACGACCCCCACCCCACCACCAGGGCGGTGCTCAACCACCTGTGGCGATTGCACACCTTTCGCCACATGGCGGCGGCCACCGCCCTACTGGGCTTTGCCGGCTACGGCCTGCTCAACTGGCTGCCGTCGTTTTTCATCCGCGTTCACCAGCTGGGCACCGGCACCGTGGGCACCTGGTTTGCGCTTATCATCGGCCTCGGCGGCGCCATCGCCACGGTGCTCACCGGCTATCTGGCGGACCGTTTCGGCAAACGGGATGCCCGCTGGTACCCCTGGGTCACCGCCATCGCCATGGGGGTCACCCTGCCCCTCAACATTGGCGTCTTTGTCGCCGACAGCAGCGTCCTGGCCCTGATCTGCTATATTTTTCCGGGCGCTGTGTGCGCCGCCTATGTCGCCCCCATCATTGCGGTCACCCACGGCCTGGTGGAAAACCGCATGCGCGCCCTGTCCTCCGCCATCGTGTTCCTGGTGCTCAACCTGATCGGCCTGGGCCTGGGCCCATTGGCCATCGGCATTATCAGCGACGCCCTGGCCCCCAGCCTGGGCAGCGACAGCCTGCGCTACGCCCTGCTGGCCACGGTGCCGGCAACCACGGTGTGGGGGGTGGCCCACCTGCTGTTGGCCGCACGCCATATCCGTGGCGAAATGGCCCCCGTCAATGGAAAATCCGCCCGCCATCCACCACCAAAGTGGAGCCGGTGACAAAGGAGGACTCGCCGCTGGTGAGGTACAGGCAGCCGGCGG
>CAZWUP010000325.1:0-3133 GCA_964637045.1 uncultured Porticoccaceae bacterium
GGTCAGGGACGCCAGGGAGCTCTGCTCCAGCAGGTACTGCCCCCAGTTCACCTGATCGCTGGGCATCAGGTGCCGGGCCAGGTACATAAAGCGCTTCGCTTTGTACAGTTCGAGGCGGTCGTGAAGCTGGGCGGCATCCACCCCCAGATCCCTGGCCAGGCCGACAAAGGCGACGATCATGCCGGCCTCGGCGCGCACAGCCCTCTCCTGGGCCCGCTGCTCCGCCGGCTCGGCGGCGAGAGCGGCGGCGGTAAGTTCGTTGGAGAGGCGGGCGGACAGGGCGATAACCTGGTCCTCCGACAGCCCGCCAAGGCGCTGCCCGAGGCCCGCCAGGGGCACCCCCAGTTCCTCGGCGAGACGCTGAAAGCTGACGCTGGCGGGGCGCATGTGCCTGGGGTCGGCCCAGATTGAGACCACCGGAGTGCTCACCGCCAGCGGTTCGCCGCGGCGGTCGGTTATCAGGCCCCGGTAGGCGGGGATGATCTCGGTGCGCACGGTGCGCGCATCACCCTGCTCCTGGAGGAACTCAAAGCCCCGATCAAAACCGCTGATCACCTGCAACCCGGCGATGTGCCAGAGTGCGGCCAGGGGCAGGCACGCCAGCAACAGCACCACCAGAAGGTAGCGCCAGCGGGGGATGGCCAGGTCTTTGCTGCGGTTTGTCGTCACGGTTGCACCATTACCACTTCCTTGATGTCGGGTACGCGCATGCCCAATTCACTCAGCGCCTCTTTTTCGATTCTGGTCAGGGACGCCAGGGAGCTCTGCTCCAGCAGGTACTGCCCCCAGTTCACCTGAAGGTTGTTCTCGACCTGTTGCAACTGGGCCAGTTCGCTGTAGAGCAGGCGGCAGAGGTGACTGGTGTAGACCACCGCCAGGGCGGATACCAACACCGCCAGCCACAGCCCCAGCAGGATTCGTCCCCTGATCATGGCGCGCTCACCTTCTCAGCCACCCGCATCACCGCACTGCGGGCGCGGACGTTGACCTCGCACTCCGCAGCGCTGGCCTTGACCGCCCTGCCCAGGCCCCTCATGGGGCGGGGGATATCCGCTTCCCGCACCGGCATCCCCCTGGGAATCTTGGGCCCCTGCTCCTGAAGGCGGATAAACCGCTTGACCATGCGGTCCTCCAGGGAGTGGAAGCTGATCACCACCAGGCGGCCACCCACCGCCAGCACCTGGAGCACGTCCGCCAACAGCAGCTCGAGGTCCGCCAGCTCCCGGTTGAGGTGGATGCGAATGGCCTGAAAGGCGCGGGTGGCGGGATGCTTGCCTTTTTCCCAGGCGGGATTGGCCTCGGCGACAATGGCCGCCAGCTGGCCGGTGCGGGTTATGGGGTGCTGTTCCCGGGCGCGGACAATGGCCCTGGCCATGCGCCGGGAGAATTTCTCTTCGCCGTACTGCCAGAGCACATTGGCGATCTCTTTCTCGTCGGCCTCCGCCAGCCACTGGGCAGCGCTGATTCCCGAGTCCGGGTCCATGCGCATATCCAGGGGGCCGTCCTGCATAAAGCTGAAACCGCGCTCCGCCTGGTCCAGCTGGGGGGAGGAAACACCCAGGTCCAGCAGCACCCCGCTGACACGGCCCACCATACCCCGCCGGGCGACATGGGAGGCGAGCTCGCCAAAGGATCCGCGGACAAACTCAAAGCGCCGGTCGCCGCCAAAGTCGCAGCGGGCGACCTCCTCCGCTTGTGGATCCTTGTCGATAGCCAGCAGGCGACCGCCGGGGGCGAGGCGGGCTAGGATCGCGGCGCTGTGCCCACCGCGACCAAAGGTGCCATCGATGTAGAAACCCTCCGGATCTGTCACCAGAGCCTCCACGGCTTCACTGAGTAATACGGTCTTGTGACCGGTGTGTTCGCCCATTCTCGTCTCCCCTTACAGCGAAAGGGATTGCATGGCATCTGGAACCGCCATTTCACCCACGGCTTCATCGAGCCAGGTGCCACAGCTGGCGTTCCAGTTATCGAGACTCCACAACTCAAAGCGATGACGCTGGCCCACCAGCATGACTTTTTTATCGATTTCCGCGTGCTTGCGCAGCTCCGGCGGCACCAGGATTCGGCCGCTGCCGTCCAGGTCCACATCCCGCGCATGACCAATCAGCAGACGCTGAAGGCGGCGGGTGCTATCGTTGAAGGTGGGCAGGGAGGCGATCTGGTCTTCGATCTTCTCCCACTCCGGAAGCGGATAGACAAACAGGCACTTATCCTTGATATCTATGGTTACAACGAGGCTGCCACCACACTGGGCCATCAGGGCGTCGCGATACCTTGCGGGTATCGCAAGGCGGCCCTTGGTGTCCAGATTGATCTCGTTGCTGCCTCGAAACACACACTTCCCCGGTCATTTTTGGGAGAGAAACCCACTTTTCACCACTTTCTCCCACATATAGACACTATATGCCGGAAAGCGTCCAAGTCAAGGGATGGCAAAGGGAAAAATGTCAGAAAATGCACTTAAATTTCGGTAACTTAGGCACCATCAACACAGCCCCAGAGACCCGGGGAACAGGATCACAAACAAAAACATTAGCCTGCTTTGGCAAGTTAAAGTAGATTGTCTTCTGGCAGATTTTTTTGGCATACGAGGTGGGCGTTTATATGCAAAATCGTCATTTATTGGTTGTTTTTTGCACAGTTTCAGCACCCTACCCACTGACCACCCCCCGCCCCGGCAACCCACTATCACTGGCGACAACGGGTTCTTTGCGCAACGGCTCAGCATTTTAACTGCGGGTGGGGGCAGATCGTTACTCATCGCTGGCGGGGCATAGGGACAAGCCCGCCCCCCCTGTGGAGAGCCCGGGGACAATCATTCGCCCCAACAGCTTGTAAATTAGGTGGGAGCCGGCCTGTAAGCCCGATTCCCTGTTGAGAGCCGTCGGGGACAATCATTCACCCCAACAGCTTGTAAATTAGGTGGGAGCCGGCCGATAAGCCCGATTCCCTGTTGAGAGCCGTCGTGGACAATCATTCACCCCAACAGTTTGTAAATTAGGTGGGAGCCGGCCGATAAGCCGGGTTCTGTCGTGGACAATCATTCATCTAGGCCGGGGATCACTCCCAAGCTCCAGCGACCTACCCGAATCCAGCGCGGGCCACGCCTGTAGGATTCCTATTTGGTCTT
>CAZWUP010000326.1:0-3123 GCA_964637045.1 uncultured Porticoccaceae bacterium
GCCCTCGGCCGCCACCGCCGTGTAGCCCTTGAATCTGACTTATGTGTAACTCAGCTAAAGGCTTGCCGAGTTAATAACCGCCCTGCAGCCCAACTTACCGGCCTCTTTGCCAGCCCCCCTCAATGAGACCCCGCTAACCCCGGGCTCTTGTGCAGCTCGGCAAAGGACGGTATTGTCTGGCGTTTTTTGCGTTCTGGAACCGTCTCTTGCCTGCCAACCAACATTATCGCGCCGATATCGAGGGCCTGAGGGCGGTCGCCGTGGTTCTGGTGATGCTCTACCACTACCAGTTTCCCGGGGTTAGCGGGGGCTTTATCGGTGTGGATGTCTTTTTCGTGATCTCCGGTTTTGTCATCACCCAACTTCTGGATCGCGGACTCGCCAGCGGTCGCTTCAGCTTCAACACCTTCTACGCCCGGCGCATTCGCCGCCTGGTGCCGGTTTTTCTGGTGGTTTCCACCGCCACCTTGCTATTGATCTCGCCGTTCTACCTGGACGACGACTACTATGTGTTCGCCAAGAGCTGGCTGGCATCCCTGGTGGGCCTCAGCAATTTCTACTACCACGCCGAACTCAGCCAGTACTTTGCCCCCGAGGCCCAGAGTCTCTCCCTGCTTCACACCTGGTCCCTGGCGGTGGAAGAGCAGTTTTACCTGCTGTGGCCGGCGACCTTCTACCTCAGCTACCGGCTGTGGCGGGGAGGCAGGGGTCCCTGGCTGTTTGCAGCCCTGTGGGCGGCGACCCTGGCGCTGTCGGTGTATCTGGCCGCCAGCGCCCCCTCGGCGGCCTACTACCTGCTGCCGGCACGGATTTTTGAACTGCTGCTGGGTGCCGGGGTTGCCCTCTTCGCCACTCGCCTGCCGGCCCCTGGCCGCTGGAGCGCGGAAGCCCTGGCACTGGCCGGAATAACCCTGGTCGTCGCCACCGCCCTGCTGCTGGAGAGCGGCGACCACTTTCCCGGCTACAACGCCCTGTGGCCCACCCTGGGCACGGCCCTGGTGATCTACACTGGACTGCACCATCCCCAGACCCTCACCGGGCGCCTGCTGGGCACAGGACCCATGGTGTTTATCGGCGGCATCTCCTACTCCCTTTACCTGTGGCACTGGCCCCCCGTGGCTCTGCTTCACTACCAGCTGGTCGAACTGACCTGGCCCATTCGCCTGGGCTTGGTCGCGGCGGTGCTGCTACTGTCCTGGCTGAGCTACAGGTATGTGGAAAACCGCTACCGCTACCGGGACTGGAGCCTGAAAAAATCGGCGCTGATTTTTCTCCTGCTGCCCCTGCTGGTCATCTGGGCCATTCAAAGCACCATCCGCCTTGCCGACGATATCAGCTTCCGCATCCCCGCGGAGCGCCGGGAGTTGTACCGCATCATCGACCAGAACAATGCCGCCGACCACTACAAATCCTGCTTCAAGGCCGACCCCAGCCATTTTGACCAAAGTGCTGCCTGCCTGTTTGGCGCTCCCGTTGTCGACGGCCAGCCCAACAGCGTATTGATTGGCGACTCCCACGCCACCGCGCTGATCGGCTTGGTGGAAGCATTGCTGGAGGATACCGAGCTGTCCCTGTTGCTGATCACCCGGGCCTCCACCCCTTTTGTGCCGGCGCCCCTGGCCAACAAGGTGTTTGAAGACCCGGAACAGGTAGCGCGCAACCTGGCCCTCAGCCACTACCTGAGCCAGCGGCCAATGACAGTGTTTGTCTCCGCCTGGCGGAACTCCTACCTGCGCAATCCCGCCTTTCACGGCTATTTTCTCGACACTCTCGCCTGGTTGCTGGAGCGCGGGCACCGGGTCATCCTCCTCGAGGACGTGCCCGAGCTGCCCTCCGCCGCCCACGCCCACTGCCTGCTGAAAAACAGGGTCGACTGCGCCATTGACGCCGCCCCGGTGTACCAGCGTCTGGCCAACTTCAACAGCTTCAAGGCGGCGGCCCGGCAGCGCTTCCCCCAGGTGCTGTGGATCAACCCCCGGCAGCTGATCTGCGACGAAGCCCAGTGTCAGACCGTTGTCGACGGCCTGCCCCTGTACCGGGACGAGAGCCACCTCAACTATTCCGGCTCACTGGAGCTGGGGCGGCGCTATGTGGAACGCTTCGGCAACCCTCTCCTTCGAGAATGGGATTAGCGCAAAACGTTGCGGCAGATGGGTAGGGCAAGCAGTCACTACCGAGCACCTCAGTATTCGGCGGTCCTTACCTGTATCCGGCGCCCTGCACCGATGTAATTTCCACACCCCTGTGGTAGCTTTCGGGTACAACAACAAGGAGTCCGCCGTGACCGAGCCAGAAGCCACCACCGCCACCCAAAACCAACCCACCACCTCCGCCAACTATCGCAAAATCATGCTGGGTCTGCTGACCCTGGTGATGATCTTCAATCTGCTGGACCGCCAGATAATTTTCATCCTCGCGGAGAATATCAAGCTGGACCTGGGCCTGACCGACACCCAGTTGGGGCTGTTGGGCGGGGTCACCTTCTCCCTGATCTACGCCCTGGCCGCCCTGCCCCTGGCGCGGCTGGCGGACCGGGCTTCCAAGAAAAAGGTCCTCGCGGGCTGTATCGCCCTGTGGAGCCTGATGACCGCCATCGGCGGCCTGGCGCAGAACTTTATCCAGCTCGCCCTCACCCGCTGCGGAGTCGCCCTGGGGGAGGCCGGCGCCAATCCCGCCTCCCAGGCGATGATCAGCGAAGTCTTCCCCCCCAGGGAGCGGGTACGGGCCCTGGCCATCCTTCAGACGGGAGTTCCCCTGGGCATCATGCTCGGCCTGGCGGGGGGCGGCTGGATGGCGGAGCACTACCACTGGCGCACCGTGCTGATCACTGTGGCAGTGCCCAGTATGCTGATGGCACCTCTGTGCCTGTGGCTGCTGCGGGACGCAGCGGTGGACTCCAGCCCGGGGGGCCAGCGCCAGGGCGGGTTCCTGGCCGGCATTAAGGAATTGCTGGCAATACCCGGCTTTCTGTGGACCCTCACCGGGGTCGCGGTGTTCTCCTTTTCGGCCTTTAGCTCGGTGGTGTTCGGCGCCGTGTTCCTGATTCGCCTCCACGACTTCAGCGTTGGCGAGGCGGGGCTGGCCTTTGGCCTGGCCGAGTTGCAGGCGCAACAGGAAGCTTAC
>CAZWUP010000327.1:0-3121 GCA_964637045.1 uncultured Porticoccaceae bacterium
GGGCGGAGAGCCTGACCCCCCGGCCAGAGCTGATAGCCATGCCCGACGCGGGCCATTTTTTTCACGGCCAGCTGGTGGACTTGCGCCAGCGGCTGGTGGCAACCCTGGCCCGGCAGCTGGCCGGGATACCCTGACCACTGTGGATTCTTTGCATGCCGACACCCCTTGAGAGATATCGTCGCGACCTGGCCACGGGCAATTTTGTGCCCGATCCGGCTCAGGAGCGGGCAGTTTTTGAGCTCCAGGATCTCCACGACCGCCTGGTGGCGGCCAAATCCCAGGGCTCGAGAGGGCTGCTGGCGCGGCTGTTTGGCGGGGAGCAGGTCAGGGCGCCGGTGACGGGGCTCTACTTCTGGGGTGGTGTCGGGCGGGGCAAAACCTATCTAATGGACAATTTTTACGAAAGCCTGCCCTTTGACGCCAAGCTGCGGGCCCATTTCCACCGCTTTATGCGCCGGGTCCACGACGATCTCAAGTCTCTGAAGGGGGAGAAAAACCCGCTGGAAAAAGTGGCCGACCGCATCGCGGGGCAGGCGAGGGTGATCTGTTTTGACGAGTTTTTTGTCGCCGATATCGCCGATGCCATGATTCTCGGCACCCTGCTCGGCCATCTCTTCGAGCGCGGCGTCAGCCTGGTGGCCACCTCCAATATCGTCCCCGACGGCCTCTACCGGGACGGTCTCCAGCGCCAGCGCTTCCTGCCCGCCATCGCCTTGCTCAACCAGCACTGCAAGGTGGTCAACGTGGACGGAGGGGTGGACTACCGGCTGCGTGCCCTGGAGCAGGCGGAGATCTACCACAGCCCCCTGGATGGGGCGGCGGAGATGGCGCTGGCGGCCGCCTTCGAGAGCCTGGTGCCATCCCTGGAAGAGGTGCGCCAGGGGGTTGCCATCCAGATCGAGGGCCGGGACATTCCCTCCCGCAAGGTGGGGGAGGATGTGGTATGGTTTGACTTCAAGGCCCTGTGCGACGGTCCCCGCAGCCAGAACGACTATATCGAGATCGCCCGGGAGTTCCACGCGGTGCTGATCAGCAACGTGCCCAGGTTGACCACCGCCATGGAGGATCAGGCCCGCCGCTTCGTCAACCTGGTGGACGAGTTTTACGACCGCGGGGTCAAGCTGATTGTGTCCGCTGAGGTTGCCCTTGCGGAAATCTACGCCGGCACCCGTTTGCAGTTCGAGTTCGAGCGCACCCGCAGTCGCTTGTTGGAAATGCAGTCCCACGACTACCTGGCACGCCCTCACAAACCCTAAAAGCCATGGTAAACAAAGGGTTGTCCGTAACGCAGGGGCTTGCCCCAAGAAAAAGCAAAAGCCACTTGAAAAGGCCGGGGCTGATCGGTAGAATTCGCCCTCTTTTTTAACCCCCCCTGAATTTCAGGCAGACAACGATGAAAACATTCAGTGCAAAAGCCGAGACCGCAACCCACGACTGGTTTGTGGTTGACGCCAAGGACAAGGTTCTGGGCCGCATTGCCGCCGACATCGCCTCACGGCTGCGCGGCAAACACAAGCCCGAATACACTCCCCATGTCGACACCGGCGACTACATCGTGGTTGTCAACGCGGAAAAGGTGCGGGTGACCGGCAACAAGGCCAAGGACAAGAAGTACTATCACCACACTGGCTATATTGGCGGTATCAAGGAAATCAGTTTTGAAAAGCTGATCGACAAGGCGCCCGAGCGGGTCATCGAAACCGCTGTCAAGGGTATGTTGCCCAAGGGTCCCCTCGGCAGGGCGATGCTCAAGAAGCTGAAAGTCTACGCCGGCGACCAGCACCCCCACGCTTCCCAGCAGCCCCACGAACTTACTCTCTGAGACGGATTGTAGACCATGGCAGAATCCCAATATTACGGCACCGGGCGTCGCAAAACCTCCTCGGCTCGCGTATTCCTGAAAACCGGTTCCGGCACCATCACCATCAATGACCGCCCCATCGAGAACTACTTTGGCCGCGAAGTGGCCCGCATGATCGTGCGTCAGCCCCTCGAAGTGACCGATATGGTGGAGCGCTTCGACGCCCATATCACCGTCGCCGGCGGCGGCAGTTTCGGTCAGGCCGGCGCCATCCGCCACGGCATTGCCCGCGCCCTGCTCGCCTACGACGAGGGCCTCCGCGGCGCCCTCCGCCAGGCCGGCTACCTGACCCGCGATGCCCGTGAAGTGGAGCGCAAGAAGGTCGGTCTGCACAAGGCGCGCAAAAAGCCCCAGTTCTCCAAGCGTTAAGTTTCAACTGCTGTTGCGGTTGTATCGGCGCCCGGCTGCAAAAGTCGGGCGTTTTTTTTTGTATTTCAGGTGGTTGGGACGCAACGCTGGAACTTTGGCTTGTAAAATTCGGTGCGTTTAATTAACATGGCTCGCCATTTTACCCTTCCAGAACAGATTCTTTGCTGCTTGTTGGAGAGACTCATGAGCAATGACGGTATCAATCAAGCGCGCCGCCGCTTCCTCACTGGTGCGACCTGTGTCGTCGGCGCCGTGGGGGTGGTGGGAGCGGCGGTCCCATTTGTAGGCTCCTGGCACCCCAGCGCCAAGGCCAAGGCGGCCGGCGCTCCGGTCAAGGCCAATATCAGTAAGATCGAGCCCGGCCAGATGATCACTGTGGAGTGGCGGGGCAAGCCGGTCTATGTGCTGCGCCGCACCCAGGAGTCCCTCGACGGCCTCGCCAAGACCACTGATCTGATCCGCGATCCCGAGTCCAAGGAATCCATTCAGCCCGCCTATGTGGACCCGGTCAACCGCGCCATCAAGTCCGAGCTGTTGGTGCTGGTGGGGCTTTGCACCCACCTGGGTTGCGCACCCATGTTTCATCCCGAAGTGGGTGTCGATCCGGCCAATGGCGCCCCCAACGAGGAGTGGGTGGGCGGCTTCTTCTGCCCCTGTCACGGCTCCAAGTTTGACCTCGCGGGCCGCGTCTACAAGAGTGTTCCCGCGCCGACCAACCTGGAGGTCCCCCCGTATTCGTTCGAGGGCGACAGCGTCATAGTCATTGGTGTCGACGAGGAGGCAGCATAATGAACTTGCTCAGCGGACTTTGGACCTGGGTCGACAAGCGCCTGCCAGTACAGCGCGCCTGGGACACCCACATGGGCAAGTACTATGCCCCCAAGAACTTCA
>CAZWUP010000328.1:0-3098 GCA_964637045.1 uncultured Porticoccaceae bacterium
CCTGGGATTCCAGATCCTCCAGCAGGCCGGATTTGTCGAGGTAGTCCGTGACCACCTTGGAGCCGGGCGCCAGGCTGGTCTTGACCCAGGGCTTGGGGCGCAGCCCCAGGCGGCGAGCGTTGCGGGCGATAAGTCCCGCAGTGACGAGAACTTCCGGGTTGGAGGTGTTGGTGCAGCTGGTGATGGCGGCAATCACCACGGCGCCGTCCTCCAGGGTGAATTCCTGGCCCTGGTAGTTCACCACGGCGGCCCCGGCGGCGCCCTGATTGCCGGGGGCCGAGTCGCCACCCTCGTCGGTAAAGTCGACGACTGCCGCGTCCGCGTCCTCCTCCCGGACCCTGACCACGTCCTGCAGGGACTGGGCAAAGGCCTCCTTGGCGGTGGTGAGGGGAATCCGGTCCTGGGGCCGCTTCGGACCGGCGATGCAGGGCACTACGTCTCCCAGGTCAAGGTGCAGGGTAGAGCTGTAGTTGGCGTCAGCGCCGGGATTGTCGCTGTCGTGCCACAGGCCCATGGCTTTCAGGTAGGCCTCCACCAGGGCCACCTGGTGCTCGTCCCGGCCGGTGAGGCGCAGGTAGTCGAGCGTCTCGCTGTCGATATGAAAAAGGCCACAGGTGGCGCCGTACTCCGGGGCCATATTGGCGATGGTGGCGCGGTCGGCGACGGTGAGGTTTTTCAGCCCGGGGCCGTAAAACTCCACAAACTTGCCCACCACCCCGTGCTTGCGCAACATTTGGGTGACGGTGAGCACCAGGTCGGTGGCGGTGGCGCCCTCGGTCATGGCGCCGCTGATGCGAAAACCCACCACCTGGGGCAGCAGCATGGCGATGGGCTGGCCCAGCATGGCGGCCTCCGCCTCGATACCACCCACTCCCCAGCCCAATACCCCCAGGCCGTTGATCATGGTGGTGTGGGAGTCGGTGCCCACCAAGGTGTCCGGGTAGGCGTAGTGGCGACCGCTTTTGGCGTCGGCAAACACCCCCCGGGCCAGGTACTCCAGGTTGACCTGGTGGACGATGCCCGTACCCGGGGGTACCACCTTGAGGTTGTTGAAGGACTGCTGTCCCCATTTCAGGAATTGGTAGCGCTCCCGGTTGCGCTTGACCTCCAGTTCGGTATTTTGGGTCAGCGATGTGGCGGCGCCGAAATGGTCCACCATGACCGAGTGGTCAATCACCAGCTCCGCCGGGCACAGGGGGTTGATCAGGTCCGGGTCGCCGCCGAGGGCATTCATCGCATCCCGCATGGTGGCCAGGTCGACAATGGCGGGCACCCCGGTAAAGTCCTGAAGAATGACCCGGGCGGGGACAAAAGCGATTTCGGTGTCCGGTTCCCGGTCCGGGTCCCAGCCCGCCACCGCTTCGATATCCTCAGTGGTGACGAAAATCTCGTCGGCGTGACGCAGCAGGTTTTCCAGCAGGATCTTGATGGAAAAGGGCAGACGCTGAATGGGGAAGTTTTTGGCCACTTCATCGAAAGGGTAATAAATATAGTCGCGGCCATCGAGGCTGAGGGTTTCTTCACGCTGGTAGTTGGCTGACATAGGGATTCCTGGGGCGGGTGGCTACATGACTGGGATCTTTTGAGCCTAGCGTATCCCCGGGCTCAAGGCAAAGGACAAAACCTGTCACTGGCTGCCGCTGGGCTGGCTTGCGGACGTTATCCACAGAATCTGTGGATAAACCTGTGACTGGCATGTGGGCTACCCGTCGGCATCTGCCCCCAGCCCCGGTATTAGTGGCCCCTGGAGGTTCTGTCCAGAAAGTGATCAGCCCTGTATTTTCGAGGTTTTGCTCTGCTGCCGGGTTTCTTGGGCAGTCTCTTGTCAAGTGTTTTCTGTCCCCTGGTGCCGGAATCTTGATATGACGGAAAGCGCCGATATCCACAAAATCTGTGGATAACTCTGTGGGTGGGATGTGGGCGACCCGTTGGCTTGTCTCTCCAGGGCAGGGGCTGCGGGGGGTCAAGGGACCTGCGCACTTGTTGGTCAGGGAGTGGCCACCCCGGGGGGACAGCAATAAACGCAGCCTATGAGGGTTGTGGCACTGTCGCCGTTCAGCACTTGCCAAGGGTGGCTGGGGTGTGCGGGTCATGGGTTCCCGGTTATTGGTCTTTTGTGGGGGTAGGGGTTACCCTTCGACTGACTAACGCCAA
The DNA here is from genome assembly GCA_964637045.1 of uncultured Porticoccaceae bacterium. Classification (GTDB taxonomy): domain Bacteria; phylum Pseudomonadota; class Gammaproteobacteria; order Pseudomonadales; family Porticoccaceae; genus CAYXXZ01. The sequence continues at coordinate 2,155 of CAZWUP010000328.1, forward strand.
CTATCGGAGTGCCACTCCAGTGTATATTTTCACCTTCGATCAACAACAACCGAGCGCCGGGCAGTGAAGATGAATACAGAAAGTCCATGGGGTTACTCCCAACGGCAATCGGCCCGCCGGAGAGAGTGCCGATGAAATCCTCATCACCCGCAGAGCCCCTGGATTTTGACGTCCACCGCCTGATCGCCTTCCTTCACCGGCAGGTGCCCGGGATGGAGGGCGCCATTGAGCTGCAGCGTATTGGCGGGGGGCAGTCCAACCCCACCTATTTTGTCACCTCCAGCCAGCGTACTCTGGTGCTGCGCAAGCGGCCCAGGGGCCTGTTGGTGCCCGGCGCCCATGATGTGGCACGGGAATTCAAGGTCCAGCAGGCGCTGTTGGGCACCGGTGTGCCGGTGCCCGAGCCGGTGCTCTACCACCCGGGGGAGGAGGTGGTGGGCACTGACTTCTACCTGATGGAGTCGGTGCCCGCCCGTCAGTATTACGATTTTTCCCTGCCCGGTGTCCCCAGTGGGGAGCGGGCCCTGATCTACGCCGACACCGCCCGCCAACTGGCCAAGCTGCACCAGGTGGACTGGCGCGCCCTGGGGCTGGGGGAGTTTTCCCGGGAGGGCAGCTACCTGCGGCGCCAGATCAAGCGCTGGGAACAGGCCTATGCGGGCACCCCTGACGGGGCGGACGCCGCGGCGGTGGCGAGCTACCTGCGGGCCAACTGCCCCGCCACTGAGCTGCAGTGTCTGATCCACGGGGACTTCAAGTTCAACAATCTGCTGATCCACCCCACCAGGCCGGAACTGGCCGCCATTCTCGACTGGGAGCTGTTCACCATCGGCGACCCTGTGTCAGACCTCGCGTTCACCCTGGTCACCACCTGGGACACCAGGCCCGAGGAGTACGGCGGGATAATGGGGCTCGAACAGCTGGACCCCACCCTGCCCAAAGCG
>CAZWUP010000329.1:0-3086 GCA_964637045.1 uncultured Porticoccaceae bacterium
GACGACTTCCACCGCACCCGTGCTGCAGGGTCCGTCGATGGCACAGATGATCGGCTTGAGGAAGTCGTCGAGGGCATTGGTGAGACGAATGCCCGAGGTGGGGCTCATGGGTACATTCTCGGCAAAGGCCTTGAGATCGTCGCCGGCGCTGAAGCAGGGGCGGCCATCGGGGCGCGGGGCCCCGGTGAGGATAAGCACCCGCACATTGTCGTCGGCGCGGGCCACCCGCAGGGCCTTGCGCATCTCTTCGAGGGTGGTGCCATTGAGGGCATTGAGGCGGTCGGGGCGGTTGAGGGTGATGGTGGCGATATGGTCCTCGACCTCGTAACGAATACAACTGAAATCTGGCATGGCTAAAAACCTTAAATAGTTGGGAAGAATCAGTCCTGGAGCAAACGGCCGCGGAGCTCCTTCAGCCCGGCATCGTCCACTCCCAGGGCCTCCCTGAAGTAGCAATCGATACTGCCGTAGCTCTCCTTGAGCCCCGAGAGGGCGGCGGAAATGTAATCCTCGTGCACCAGGTAGAGGGGCTCCACCACGGCCTGGTCCAGCTCCACGCCGGTGTAGTGTTTGAACCACTTGATGGAGTGGGACGGATCCACATACTCGTTGGTGAGCAGGTAATCGTGAATCAGGGCCTTCTCCGGCACACCCAGGGCGGCGAGGATCAGGGCGGCGCCAAAGCCGGTGCGATCCTTGCCCGCGGTGCAATGGATCAGTGTTGGCCCCGGGGCTTCGAGCATCAGGGCAAACATCTGGCGGTAGGCCTGGGCGTTGTCCAGGGCCAGTTCACGGTTGACATGAATCATCAGTTCCCGGGCCAGGCGTCGCTTGTCATCCGGCTTCCCGGCGGCGAGGATCTGGTCCATCAAGGTGGTGTTGTCGCCGGGATTGATTATCAGCTCCGCCACCCTGGGTTGATGGCGGGGGGCAAACTGGCTGGGGTTGAGCCGGTGCTCCCTGGGGGTACGAAAGTCACAGACCAGGTGGATGTCCAGGTCCGCCACCAGCTCCCGATCCGCCTCACTGAGGGTGCCCAGGTGCCCGGAGCGATACAGCTGTTGCCAGCGCACCTGTTTGCCGTCGGCGGTGAAATAGCCGCCAAAGTCGCGAAAATTACTGCCCCCCTCCAAGGGAACCTGGCGGTCCATCAGCACCAGATTGGCGGCGTCGTCCGCGGTGACATGAAAAAACACCGGCCCCTTTACCGCCGTCAACGCGATATCGTACTCCCCGAGGTTGAGGGGAACATCCAGCTCCAGCAGCAATTCAGAGTTGTAGACGTGGTGGGGAGAGTCGCTGATGGCCAAATGGAGGACGCCGCTGTCCCTGGGGGGCCAGCGCAACACATAGTTGCTGGGGCTGGTGCGGTTCACCCTAAAGTCGGTATCTGTCATGGCGAGGTGTCCTCTGTAATTCTCTGCCCGTGGCTGTAAACACTGTGACGACCGGCGCGGGCAAAGGCCACCAGGGTGATGCCACTGGCCTGGGCCATAGCGACGGCAAGGGATGTCGGTGCCGACACGGCGACTACCACCGCAATGCCTGCACGGGCGCTTTTTTGGATGATTTCATAGCTGGCGCGGCTGGAAACCAGCACAAACCCCGGGTCGTCCCGGCGGCTTATCAGCCGGCTGCCGATCAATTTATCCAGCGCATTATGTCTGCCTACGTCCTCCATAAGCAACCCTATGGCGCCATCCACAGCGCACCAGGCAGCCCCGTGAACCCCACCGGTAAGGCTGTGGAGGGGCTGGCGCTGAGTCAGTTGGTCCAGGGCAAATTGAATGGCGGCGTGGCCCAGACGAAGGTCTCCCGCCACCCTGGGCACTTGAAAATCCTGGGCGCCGAGGGACTCCCGCCCGCACAGCCCGCAGCCGGTGCGCCCCGCCAGATGGCGGCGCTGCTGGCGCAGGCGCTGAAAGCAGGCGGCGCTGATTTCCAGGTCCACTTCCAGGCCGTCCGGACCATCGCTGTCCTCGATGCCGTAGATGTCGGCGAGGGAATCCACAATGCCCTCGCTGAGACTGAAGCCCACCGCCAGCTCCCGGCAGTGCCGGGGCGTCGCCATCATCACCACATGGGACAGGCCGTTGTAGCAGATGGCCACCGGCCGCTCCTCTGCCACCCAGTTGCGCTCTCCATCGACCCCGGGCCAGGGCGTTACTTCCAGTTGTCTGGCAACCTCTGGTTGCGGGCGGTCAGGGTCGGACATTGTTATGGCCTGGCAGCAACTGGTCCTGGGCGGTGTCGAACTCCCGCTGGGCTCGCTGCCACGACGACAGGTCGTGAACCTTGCGAATCTCCACCGCGGTGACCTTGTACTCGGGGCAGTCGGTGGCCCAGTCGGCGTGGTCGGAGGTAATGACATTGACCCCGCACAGGGGATGGTGAAAGGTGGTGTACAGCACCCCCGGCTGCATGCGCGGGGAAATCCGCGCGTGCAGCACAACGGCTCCGGAGCGGCTTTGCAGTTCCACCAGGTCGCCATCGGCGATGCCCCGTTCCAGGGCGTCCTGGGGGTGGATATCCAGCCGGTCCTCGGCGTGCCATACCATGTTGTCGGTGCGCCTGGTCTGGGCGCCCACATTGTACTGACTGAGCAGGCGTCCGGTGGTCAGCAGCAAGGGGTATTTGCGGGTCACCCTCTCCTCGCTGGGCACAAATTCGGTGATCACAAACAGGCCCTTGCCGCGCACAAAAGTGTCCACGTGCATAATGGGGGATCCCAGGGGATGCAGGTCGTTACAGGGCCATTGCAGGGAACCCAGCTCCTCCAGCTTGCGGTAACTGACCCCGGCAAAGGTGGGGGTGAGGCTGGCAATCTCCGCCATGATCTGGGCCGGGTGATCGTAGTGCAAGGGGTAACCCAGGGCATTGGTAAGACCCAGGGTCACCTGCCAGTCCGCCAGCCCGGCGAGGGGGGCCATCACCCTGCGCACTCGGGAAATGCGCCGCTCGGCGTTGGTGAAGGTGCCGTCCTTTTCGAGAAAGGAAGAACCGGGCAGAAACACGTGGGCGAACTTGGCGGTTTCGTTGAGAAACAGGTCCTGGACGATCAGGCAGTCTAGACTGCGCAGGGCCGC
>CAZWUP010000330.1:0-3075 GCA_964637045.1 uncultured Porticoccaceae bacterium
GTCCTGCAGGCGAACCAGAAAATGTTAACTTGACGCACCACGAAGAGACAACCCTGAACCCCATGCCGACGACCTCCGAGTCACCGGCCCCCGCCCCCCAGGTGCGCAGCTGGCGCCAGGCCCTTGCCGTGTACTGTCAGCCGGCGGTGCTGACCATGCTGGTGCTGGGGTTTTCCGCCGGGCTGCCCTTCCTGCTGGTGTTTTCCACCCTCTCCGCCTGGCTGCGCAGCGACGGGGTGGAGGTGGCGGCCATCGGCTTCTTCTCCTGGATCGGCATTCTCTATTCCATCAAGTTCTTCTGGTCGCCGGTGGTGGACCGCCTCGCCCTGCCCCTGCTCACCCGCTGGCTGGGCCAGCGCCGGGGCTGGATGCTACTGGCCCAGGCCACCATCATCGCCGGCCTGGTGGGCATGGCCCAGCTCGACCCCCGGGCCAATCTGCCCCTGGTGGCCATGTTCGCCCTGCTGGTGGCCTTTGGCTCGGCAACCCAGGATATCGCCATCGACGCCTTCCGCATCGAGTCGGCGGCGGAGGAGGTCCAGGCCGCCATGGCCTCCACCTATATCATCGGCTACCGGGGCGGGCTGCTGGCCGCCGGCGCCGGCGCCCTCTATGTGGCCGCCCTGGTGTCCTGGTCGGCGGCCTACTTCACCATGGCCTGCCTGGTGGGGGTGGGGGTGCTCACTGTGCTGGTGCGCCCGGAACCCAAGCGCTCCCCCCTGGCGCTGCAGCTGATCCACGAGCCCAGGGTGCGGGCCTTTCTGCGGGTCAGCCGCCACCGCTCCCGCAACCTGCGGCGCCTGGGCATTTGGCTGATCGGCGCGGTGGTGTGCCCGTTCAGTGATTTCTTCAGCCGCTTCGGCCGCCAGGCGGCGCTGATTCTGATTTTTATCGGGCTGTTTCGCATCAGCGACCTGGCGATGGCGGCAATGGCCAATCCCCTGTATATCGACCTGGGATTTTCCCTGGCCACCATCGCCAATATCACCAATATCTTCGGCATCGCCATGAGCATCAGCGGCGGTCTCCTGGGGGGTGTGCTGGTGGTTCGCTACGGCATCGGCCCACTGCTGGTGGTCAGCGCCGCCCTGGTGGCGGTCACCAACCTGCTGTTCGCCGTGCTGGCCAGCAGCGGCCCGCAGCTGCCGCTGCTGGTGATGACCATCGTCGCCGACAACCTGGCCAACGGCCTGGCCAGCACCGTCTTTATCGCCTTCCTGTCCAGCCTCACCTCCAGGGCCTACACCGCCACCCAGTACGCCCTGTTCAGCTCCCTGATGACCCTGCCGGGCAAGTTCCTCAGCGGGTTTTCCGGGGTGGTGGTGGAGCTCACCAGCTACGCCAGCTTTTTTGTCTACACCTCGGTACTGGGCATTCCCGCCATCCTCCTGGCCTGGTGGCTGTGGCGTCACGGCCCCGCCCGCCAGCAACCCGGCACCGCCACCGACGGCGGTTGAAAAACCGGATCCCGCCCCCATCAACAACCCATGGCCCGCCACCGGACACCTGTCTTGCGCTACCTACTGCTGCTTTTTATTGCCGTTCCCGTCGTCGAAATGTGGCTGCTGATCGAGGTGGGCTCCGCCATCGGCGCCTGGCCCACCATAGGTTTGGTACTGCTCACCGCCGTGGTGGGGGTCTCCCTGCTGCGCCGGGAGGGCTTGAAAACCCTGATCCGCGGCAATCGCCGCCTGGAACAGGGGGAACTCCCGGCCCGGGAAATGCTCGACGGCCTGGTGATTGCCGTATCCGGAGCGATGTTTCTCACCCCGGGGTTTGTCACGGATTTTGTCGGCCTGATCGGCCTGCTGCCCTTTACCCGCAGCCTGCTGGTGTCCCGGCTGCTGGCCAGCGGCAACCTGCAGATATTCAGCGGCGGGCTGGCCGGCACCCGCCGGGGTTCCGCCCGCGACGAAAAAATTATCGAAGCAGAGTACTGGCGGGACGACAATAACCCCAAGGGCCCTTGAATTCTCCACCCACCTCCCCCATTAACAGTCACGCCTGCCGCTAATGGCCAATGGCAAAAAATTCGGGGCCCAGCCCTTGAAATGTTTCAGGGGCGGCTCCAGATACTAGGCAGCTTCCGACACACCTGGTTTCAGGCAGTCGGGCAAGTGTAATCAAAAATAGGTGGAGAAAGTCGACAATGAAAATTCGTCCTTTGTATGACCGCGTCGTAGTCCGTCGCAAAGAAGAAGAGGAAAAAACCGCCGGTGGCATCCTGCTGCCTGGATCCGCGAAAGAAAAGCCCAACCAGGGTGAAGTCATTGCCGTCGGCTCTGGCAAGGCGCTGGACAACGGCGAGATTCGCCCCATTGCCGTCAAGGTTGGCGACACCGTGATCTTCGGCCGTTACGCCGACAGCAACACCATCAAGGATGGCGGCGAAGAGCTGATCATCATGAGCGAAAGCGACATTTACGGCGTTGTCGAAGCCTGATTTGACTGACGACAACCATTTCCCAGTAAACAGCATTCAGTAAGGAAGGATTATCATGGCAGCTAAAGATGTAAAATTTGGCGACAGCGCACGTCGCAAAATGTTGGCCGGCGTCAACGTCCTGGCGGACGCCGTTAAAGTAACCCTGGGCCCCAAGGGCCGCAACGTGGTGATCGACAAGTCCTTCGGCGCCCCCACCGTGACCAAGGACGGCGTGTCCGTGGCCAAGGAGATCGAGCTCAAGGACAAGTTCGAGAACATGGGCGCCCAACTGGTGAAGGAAGTGGCCAGCCGCGCCTCCGACGAAGCCGGTGACGGCACCACCACCGCCACCGTACTGGCCCAGTCCATCGTTACCGAGGGCCTGAAGGCCGTCGCCGCGGGCATGAACCCCATGGACCTGAAGCGCGGTATCGACAAGGCCGTGATCGCCGCCGTTGAGCAGATCAAGACCATTGCCAAGCCCTGCTCCGACTCCAAGGAAATCGCCCAGGTGGGCACCATTTCCGCCAACTCCGACGCCAGCATCGGCAAGATCATTGCCGAAGCCATGGAAAAAGTCGGCAAGGAAGGCGTGATCACCGTTGAAGAAGGCTCCGGCCTCGACAACGACCTGGAAACCGTGGAAGGCA
>CAZWUP010000331.1:0-3069 GCA_964637045.1 uncultured Porticoccaceae bacterium
TACGCAAAACCGTTGCCATCGTGATGTTTCGCAATAAACGAGTTTCAATACTAGGACTTGCCCCCCAGGATGGCCTGATCCCAGCCCCGCTCCCGGTACAGGCGGTCGAAATTGGGCTGCCCGGTCTGGGCGGTTACCCCGCCGTCGATCACCAGGGCGTGGCCGGTGATATAGGAAGCGTCCCCGGAGGCCAGGAAGGCGATGCCGGCGGCCATTTCCTCCGGCTGGGCCACCCGCCCCATGGGCACCAGTTTTTCGTACTCCGCCATGATCGCCGCGTCCCGGGTATGGGCCTTGAGCATGGGGGTGGCGACACCGCCGGGGCAGATGCAGTTGACCCGGATGCCCTCGTGGGCGTGGTCCACCGCCATATTGCGGGTCAGGTTCACCACCCCCGCCTTGGCCACGTTGTAGGCCACCAGGCCGGGGTCGCCGAGGAGTCCGGAGATGGACGCGGTATTGACGATGTTGCCCCGGGTTTTGCGCAGGTGGGGCAGGGCGGTGCGGCTGGCGAAGAACACCGCGTCCAGGTCCACGGCAAAGGTCTTGCGCCAGGCCTCCGGGGTGATTTCGTCGACATGGCCGAAGCAGCCGATGCCGGCGTTGTTGACCAGTATGTCGAGGGCGCCGAAGTGGCTTGCGGTGTCGTCGACATAGCGGCACAGGGCCTCGGCATCGGCGATATCCAGGGCCCGCATCAGCACCTGCTCCCGGGGGATGCCCAGCTCCCCGGCCACCGCTTCCAGGCGCTCCCCGTTGAGGTCACACAGGGCGAGGCGGGCGCCTTCACTGGCAAAGCGCCGTGCGGCCGCGGCGCCGATGCCCGAGGCGGCGCCGGTGATAAACACGACCTGTCCGGCAAATCGTTCGCTCATGCCAGCAACTCCCGGAGTTTGGCCGCCACCCCTTCCCCGGTGAGGCCGTAGTGGCGGTACAAATGGGTTGGCGGCGCCACCAGGGCGTAGTCGTCCGGCAGGGCGTGGCGGCGGAAGCGGGTGGCGACACCGGCTTCCGCCAGCACTTCCGCCACCGCGCCCCCCAGCCCGCCGTGGGGGTTGTGTTCCTCCACGGTGAGGATGGCGCCGGTGTCCCGGGCGGCGGCGACCACCGCCTCCACATCCAGGGGCTTGATATACACAGCGTCCAGCACCCGTACCTGCAGGCCCTCCGCGGCCAGGATCTCGGCGGCGTCCAGGGCCGCCCTGGTGCAGATGCCGGTGGCGATAAGGGTGGCGTCGCTGCCCTCCCGCAGGGTGACAAACTTGCCGTGGCTGAATTCGGGAACCTGTGGGTACACGGTTTTCTCCGCCCCCCGGCCGATGCGCATATACACCGGGCCAGCCACATCCAGGGTGGCCCGCAGCAGGCCGCGAATGGCGTTGCCGTCGGCGGCGGACACCACCGTCATCTTGCCCATGGCCCGGGTGATGGCCAGGTCTTCCACCGCGTGGTGGGAGGTGCCGTAAAAGCCCATGGAAATTCCCGCGTGGTGGGCGAGGATGCGCACCTTCATACCGGTGTAGGCCAAATCGGTGCGCAGCTGTTCGGCGCACAGCAGGGAGGCGAAGGAGGCAAAGGTGGAGACATAGGGTGTAAACCCGCTGGCGGCCAGGCCGGCGGCCACCGACATCATGTTCTGCTCGGCGATGCCGGTGTTGATGAAGCGCCGGGGAAAGCGGTTCTGGAAGTTCACCAGGCCGTTGGAGGTGGCCAGGTCGGCGGTGAGTACGACGATATCCGGGCGCTGTTCCGCCAGGGTTTCCAGTTCGTCGCTCATGGTCAGGGCGGAGAGCTTGGGCAGCGAGGTCTCGATATTCCAGCTGGCGGGGTCCAGGGGCTTGCTCATGGGTTCATCCTCGCTTCGATTTCGGCAATGGCGATGGCCTTGTCCTCCGGCCCCAGGTACCCCAGGTGCCAGAACGGGGTTTCCTCCATAAAGCGCACTCCCTTGCCCTTGCGGGTGCGGGCGATGATCAGGTGGGGGCGGCCGGCGTCCGCGGCGCGCTCAAAGGCGGACACCACGGCACCCATATTGTGGCCGTCGATCTCGTCGGTGGACCAGCCGAAGGCCGCGAATTTCTCGGCGATGGGCTCGATATTCATCACTGACTCCACAGTGCCATCCAGGCCCATGCCGTTGGCGTCGACAATGGCGATCAGGTTGTCGAGTTTATAGTGGGCGGCGGCCATGGCGGCCTCCCACACCTGGCCCTCGTTGAGTTCCCCGTCCCCCAGCATCACCCAGGTGTTGTAGTCGCTGGCGTGGAGGCGCGCCGCCAGGGCCATGCCCACACCCACGGACAGGTTGTGACCAATGGAGCCGGAGCTGAAATCGATGCCCGGCACCTTGTTCATGTCCGGGTGGTCCCCCAGGGCGCTGCCCAGGCGGGTGTAGGTGTCCAGCCAGTCACTGGGGAAGTAGCCCAGGTCCGCCAGCACCGGGTACTGGCCGATGGCGGCGTGACCCTTGCCCAGCAAAAAGCGGTCCCGCTGCGGCCAGTTTGGTTCCCCGGGCTTGAGGCGCAGCACATGGTAGTAGAGGGCGGCGAACATTTCGGCGCAGGAAAACACGCTGGAGTAGTGGCCGCTTCTGGCGATCTCCACCAGGCGGATGGTTTCCAGCCTGATCCAGTCGGCACGCTTTTCGAGTGTACGCAGGTCGGGCTCGCGGTTGCGAGCAAGGAGGCTATTGTCGTTGGTCATGGAAATTCCCGGAAAAATCGTTATGGTTGGGCTGGGGCTCCGCAAGCGGGGATTACAAAACTATTAACCTGGCAATCAACTGGTGCTCTTTCAATTTGCTACTGCCTTAGGTTCCGGTTTTATTGTAGGAGCCCGGCACCCAGGGCACTCGCTCCGCTCGCGGGACAGGCTCTCCTCCGGGCGCATGGTGGTGATGCGAAGCGAATAGGGCGACTTTCCCACCTCTTTTCGCCCGGAGGACCGGGCTCCTACACCAATCCGATCTGGCCAAAATCAAATTGAAACAGCACTAGTTGAATCCATTCACTATGTGATTGTCGCCCCTTAAAACCTGCGAAATCCCTTGGTTTTAAGGGGCTCGCGCTG
>CAZWUP010000332.1:0-3063 GCA_964637045.1 uncultured Porticoccaceae bacterium
GAGCCGTCCGCCACCCAGCCTTTGATGTACCACCGGATCAAGGCCCTCAAGTCCACCCACAGCCTGTACGCCAGCAAACTGATTGGCGAGGGTCTCCTCACCGAGGAGGAGTCCCAGGCCATGGTGTCCGAGTATCGCCAGAGCCTGGATCGCGGCGAATATGTGGTCAACAAGCTGGTGTCGGAGCCGGACAAGCAGCTGTTTGTCGACTGGACCCCCTACCTGGGTCACGACTGGTACACCCCGGGGGACACCCGGGTTGACCTGCAGAAACTCCAGGAAGTGGCCTACAAGGCGGTTCGCATTCCCGAGGGCATCGTGGTTCAGCGCCAGGTGGAGAAAATCTACGATGACCGCCGCAAGATGGCCGGTGGCGCGCTGCCCATCAACTGGGGCATGGCGGAACTTCTCGCCTACGCCACCCTGCTCGAGGAGGGCTACCCCATCCGCATGACCGGCCAGGACAGCGGCCGGGGTACCTTCTCCCACCGCCATGCGGTGATCTACAACCAGAAGGACGGCGAGGCCTACACCCCCCTCGCCAACCTCTACGACGGGCAGCCGGACTTCGACCTTTTCGACTCCGTGCTCTCGGAGGAGGCAGTGCTGGCCTTCGAATACGGCTACGCCACCACCTCCCCCCAGGGCCTGGTGATCTGGGAGGCCCAGTTCGGCGACTTCGCCAACGGCGCTCAGGTGGTGATCGACCAGTTCATCACCAGCGGCGAGCACAAGTGGGGGCGGCTGTGTGGCCTCACCATGCTGCTGCCCCACGGCTACGAGGGCCAGGGGCCGGAGCACTCCTCCGCCCGTCTGGAACGCTTTATGCAGCTCTCCGCCGAGCACAACATTCAAGTCTGCATCCCCACCACGCCGGCGCAGATTTTCCATCTCCTGCGCAAGCAGGCCATCAGGCCCATGCGCCGCCCCCTGGTGATCATGAGCCCCAAGTGGATTCTCCGCCACAAGCTGGCTACCTCCACCCTCGAGGAGCTGGCCAACGGCGAGTTCCAGACGGTGATCGACGACGGCTACGTGGACCCGAAAAAGGCCAAGCGGCTGGTACTCTGTACCGGCAAGGTGTACTACCATCTCCACGAAGAGCGGATGGCGCGGGAGATCGACGATATCGCCATTATCCGCATCGAGCAGCTCTACCCCTTCGACAAGGCGGGTCTGGCGGCAGCGATTCGACCCTATACCAAGCTCAGGGACGTGGTCTGGTGTCAGGAGGAACCCATGAATCAGGGGGTCTGGTTCAGCAGCCAGCACCGCTTTGTCCAGGTGGTCCACGAGCACAACCCCAAGCTGGTTCTCGGCTATGTGGGCCGCGAGAGTTCGGCGGCGCCGGCCTCCGGCTATATGTCGGTCCACCTCGAAGAGCAGAACAAGTTTCTCAACCAAGCACTCACCCTGTGATGAACAATAGGATTCACTGATGACCATCGAAATCAAGGCCCCCACATTCCCCGAATCCGTCCAGGAAGGTTCAGTGGCAACCTGGCACAAAAAGCAGGGGGAGACCGTTGCCAGGGACGAACTTATCGTCGATATCGAAACCGACAAGGTGGTGCTTGAGGTTGTGGCTCCCGCCGATGGCGTACTTGCCAGCATTGTCAAAAATGAAGGGGATGTCATTCTCAGCAATGAGGTGATCGCGCTGATCGAAGAGGGCGCCGCTGTCCAGGGGGCAGCCCCTGTCCAGGCCCCCCAGGAAGAGGATGCCGACGACGCCGGTGACGACCCCACCGCCAGCCCCTCGGCCCGCAAGCTGGCCCTGGAGAAGGGTGTCGATCTGGCGGCAATCAAGGGCAGTGGCAAGGGTGGCAGGATCACCCGGGAAGACGTGGACAACTTCAGCCCCAGTCAGCCGACCCAGGCCCCCCAGGCGGCACCGGCCACGGCCGCCGCCAAGGAAGCGCCGGCACTGGACCTCGACCGGCATGGCGCCGGCGACCGCATCGAAAAGCGGGTGCCGATGACCCGGATGCGGGCGCGGATCGCCGAGCGCCTGCTGCAGGTTACCCAGCACACCGCCATGCTGACCACCTTCAACGAGGTGGACATGCACCGCATCATGGGCCTGCGCAGCGAGTTCAAGGACCAGTTTGCCGATGTCCACGGCGGTACCCGGCTGGGCTTCATGGGCTTTTTCGTCAAGGCGTCCGTGGAGGCCCTCAAGCGCTTTCCCTCGGTGAACGCCTCGATCGACGGCAATGACGTTGTCTATCACGCCTACCAGGATATCGGCGTCGCGGTGTCCACCGACAAGGGATTGGTGGTGCCCGTGCTGCGGGATGCCGACCAGATGAGCATCGCCGATGTCGAGCGCAATGTGGTGGAGTTCGGCGCCAAGGCCAAGAGCGGCAAGCTCACCATCGAGGAGATGACCGGCGGCACCTTCACCATCACCAATGGGGGGGTGTTCGGATCCCTGCTGTCCACGCCCATTCTCAACCCCCCGCAGACCGCCATTTTGGGGATGCACAGCATCAAGGAGCGTCCCGTCGCCCTCAACGGCCAGGTGGTCATCCGGCCGATGATGTATCTGGCCCTGTCCTACGATCACCGCTTGATCGACGGCAAGGAAGCGGTACAGTTCCTGGTGGCGATCAAGGAAATGATCGAAAATCCAGCTAAGATGCTGCTTGAGATTTAATAGTTATTTACATGAATTTATTGGGATATTGTGATGTCTGACAAGTACGATGTAGTGGTTATTGGCGCCGGACCCGCAGGCTATGTGTGCGCCATCCGCGCCGCTCAGCTGGGGCTCAAGGTGGCCTGTATCGAGAAAATGCAGAACGCCGGTGGCAAGGGCGTGCTGGGCGGTACTTGCCTGAACGTCGGCTGTATCCCCTCCAAGGCCCTGCTCGACAGCTCCTTCAAGTACTGGGAGGCCAGCCACGGCCTCGCCGTCCACGGTATTGATACCTCCGGCGTAAGTCTGGATGTGCCGAAGATGATCGAGCGCAAGAACAGCATCATCAACCAGCTGACCCAGGGTATCGCCGGCCTGTTCAAGGCCAACAAGGTCACCCCCCTGTTCGGCAGTGGTCGCCT
>CAZWUP010000333.1:0-3059 GCA_964637045.1 uncultured Porticoccaceae bacterium
TCGCTTGGCGATATCCCCGATGAAATTACCGTCGATATGGTCGATATTTTCCGCGTCCGCCAGCTTCTTGAGGACCGCGATATTGTCCCGCAGCTCGGCAAAGCGGCGCTTGAGGCCGATCAGCTGCATGGCGTCAATCTCGTCCCTGGGCAGGTGGTCCCAGTCGTGCAGATTGTAGTTGGTGACCATGGGCGGGTTGTCCAGCAGCAGCGCTGCGCGGGCATCCAGGGAATTTTGGGCGACGGTCATGGCGGTCTCCGTGGTTATAGTGGGGGTTTCAAGACCTACCAGTATAGTCCCGTTGGCGGCCGGATTTCTCCGGATTCACCGGTGCTGGATTGGTTGTTAACACACTGATATTTTTTGAAAAAACTTTCTAAATGGAGGAATTTTCCCCATTCGCTCCGGTTTGCCTGTTTCCCCCTCGGCTGGCGGTGGTATGCTTTTCGGCATTCAACGCCACTGAATTCAGGGGTTTCTGCGACACCATGGCGAAAACAACCAGTGACAAACCCGGTCATCACCAGGTGCTCCAGGTGGAGTTGCTCGCCCGCCAGCGCAAGCGGCCGCAACAGTCCCGCTCCGTGGCCCTGGTGGTGGCCCTCAAGAAGGCCGCCCGGGAAATTCTCGAGAGTGAGGGCCGTCAGGCCCTCACATTGCAGCGCCTGGCGGACTATTCCGGGGTGGCGGTGAGCTCCATCTACGAGTATTTCCCCGCCCTCGACGCCCTGGTCAACGCAGTCTTTGTCGATTACTGGGAGGAATTGCTGGAATCCCTGATGGCGGAGGTCGAAACCCTGCCCCCCCGGGCCAGCCTTTACGACGGCCTGCTGATGTTGGTACAGGGGCTGCTGGATATGCAGCAACAGCTGATCCGCATGGACCCGGAGGTGGCGGAAAAATACCTGCAATACGGGGAGCTGCGGCGCCTGGAGCTGGTGAAGTCCGAGGATATGCCCCGCTCCGGGGTGACCCAGGCGCTGATGCGGCGTTTCCCCGACGAGGTGAGCTCCGCCAACCCGGATAAACTGATCTTCCTGGCCCTGCAAACCATCCAGGCCCTGTTCCGGATCATCGTCCTGGAAAAGCCCGGCTACCTCACCGAGAAGGACACCGTGGTGCTCCTCGCCCGCACCCTGCACGGCTTGTTGACCGCTCCTGTCGACGACGAACGAGCCAGGGGTTAAGATCCGGTGCACCGCAACCGCTAGGACCTGGGGTCCTTTCAATGTCGGCTTGCGCGCCTTGAACGTCGGGTTAAAACGAACATCCCGCAGGCCGGATTTGGCAAAATCCGCACTGACAACCAATAACCAATAAAGGACCAATCATGAAAATTGGCATCGAAGTCGACTGGCAGCGCGCCAAATTCGACATCAGCCGCGAACGGCTCCAGCTGGTGGACGACCTGGGCTACGATATGGTGTTCTGCGCCGAGGCCCACGGCTCGGACGCCATCTCCCCCCTCGGCTATGTGCTGGGGGCCACCAAGCGCATCGGGGTCGGCACCCGCATCGCCCAAAATACCTCCCGCAGCGCCCCCGCCCTGGCCATGGCCTATCAGACCATGCGTCATATGGCTCCCGGCCGGGAGATTATCGCCGGCCTCGGCAGCTCCGGGCCGGCCCACACCGAGGGCTGGCACGGCCGCCCCTGGACCCCGGCCCACCCCCGCATGAAGGACTATGTGGCCATCATGAAAAAGGCCTTCCGCGGCGAGGTGGTGGAGCACCAGGGCAAGGTGATCAGCATTCCCTGGCACGAGTCCGGGCAGCCCGCTAAATACCAGCCCATGGCTCCGCTGCTGGAGACGGACCCCACCATTCCCATCATGTTTGGCGGCGGCACCGAACTGATGATCACCCTGGCGGCGGAGATCGCCGACGGCCTGCTGCCCAACGGCAGTTGGTCGCCGGGGATGATGAAAGTCTACGGGCCGATGATCGAGAAGGGCTTTGCCAAGCGCGCAACGCCGATAACACTCGAGGATTTCCCCATCTGGGCCCATGTGGATGTGCTGGTGACCTACGATATCCGCGGCGCGATGCAGGAATTCAAGGAGTACACCGCCAAGTGGACCGGCGGCTACGGCGGCGAGGGCGGCCTGGCCACCCACCTCCAGTGGCGGGGTTATGGCGCCGCCGTGGAGCGCATCTGCGAGCTCTACGCCGCCGGCCACATCAAGGAGGCGGAAGACGCGGTGCCCGATGAATACATCGACGAGTGCTGGCTGATTGGCCCCCTGGAGCGCATCGTCGAGCGTTGGCGGTCGCGGTGGATCAACGACGGTTGCAACCTTATCGTGCGCACCGACAACTGGCCCTCCGCCAAGCCCGCGGGCAACCAGGTTTACGAGCCCCTGCTCAGGGCCCTGCGGGAATAGGGTGGCAGATAGTAGATGGCAGATGGCGGGGCAACCGTCGGGCTACGCCCTATACCGCACCCCGTAGGTCGGGTCGCTTAAAGCGCCTACTTTTGGTAGCCCGCAGGGCGTAACCCGACATTTCCCCGCAAGGCATGCCCCGGCCGTCGCGTAAACCGGCAAAGGTCAAAAACCCATCACCCACCCCATAGGTCCTGCCATGGTGAACCCCACCCCTGACTCTGTACCACCGCCAAAGCGCGGCTGCCCGGTACTGGATTTTGACCACCACGCCATCAGCTACGGCGAGCGCTTCGCCGCCTGGCGGGCGCTGCGGGAGGGGGGCAACCTGGCCTGGTCGACCCGCTACGGCGGCTTCTGGGTGGTGTCCGGCCATGCCGAGGCGGCCACCGTGCTGCGCAATCCGGGGCTGTTTTCCTCCCGCCGCACCCCGGACGGTCAGGGTGGGCAGGGTATTCCCCCCTTTATCTGGCCCCGTCCCAATGTGCCCGGGGAATACGATGGTGAAGAGCACGCCAGGCTGCGCCGGGGTTTTACCAGCCAGCTGTCCCCCGCCACCATCGCCCGCCGCCGGGATGAAATCGCCGCCATCGTGGGGGAAATTTTCGACGCCCTGGCGGGCCGCGCGGCAATCGATGCCGCCCGGGAGATTGCCGTGCTGGTGCCAGCCCGCGTG
>CAZWUP010000334.1:0-211 GCA_964637045.1 uncultured Porticoccaceae bacterium
TGGCCACCACCACCGTGCCGCGGAAGGGGTTGGCGGGAACCGGACCGATCATGATGTCGCCGGCGGTGCCCAGCCCCAGCGCCGCCAGTTCCCCCCGCACCTGGGCGCGGGCGGGAATATTGGCCAGGCTGTTGGCGGCCATGTACAGCACCACGGTGGCCAGCACCAGCCGCACAGCGGGCTCACCGGGGGCGGGGCGCAGCACTCGCAG
>CAZWUP010000334.1:221-3049 GCA_964637045.1 uncultured Porticoccaceae bacterium
CACCAGCCACACAGGCCGCGCCGGCTCCGGCACCAGGGCGTTGGTCAACATCAGCCAGGAGGCGAGCCCCCAGAACGGCAGCCAGGCCACCAGCGCCAGTGGCCGCCGCGACCAGGTGAGAAACAGCACGCCCCCCAGGGCCAGCCACAACCAGGGATCGATAATGAACAGGGCGTCGCCATAGAACCAACGGCCGTCAAAGGGCATCAGCCAGCGCATGCCGTAATTGTTGAGCCAGTCCAGGACCGGGTGGCTGACCACGGCGATGGCGCTCACTAGCACCAGTGGCCACCAGCGCGCCGCTGGCGCGGCTGGCCTTAGCCGCCTGCGCACCAAGTGATCCCAGCACAGCAGGGCGGCGGCGAGCAGGGGCGGGAGCACCGCCAGGGCGAGAATGCCGTGACTCCAGCCCCGGCGGTGAGCCAGGGACAGGTAGGGGTCGGCGAGCAGGGTAACGGCGTCGATATCCGGCAGATTGGCGCCGATCAGCAGGGCGGCGGTGGCGAGGGGCGTGGCCCGGCGCAGGCCACTGGCCGCCAGGGCGGCACCGGTGAGGGTGTGGGCAATGGGATCCATGGGTTGGCACAGTCCGACAGGGAATGGGGCTATTTGACCGCGCCCGGGCCGCCGTTGCAATGTCCGCGGCCCGGGGCTATGATCGCCGCCGTTATCACCCCTTGTGCGCCGTCCAGTGACTACTTCCCTCAGCGTGTTCATTACCGCCTTCCTTCCCTAACCGGGCACGGCACCCGCCGCGCCCGGCATCTCCTGTTTTTTCCGTCAAACCCCTTGACCGCTTTTTCGGCTGCGCCGGAAGGGCTGGTCAGCTTTGCAGGAGCGGTTCATGTTTATTCCCTCGCTAACGGCCGTGCGCCAGTTTATCGGCACCCTCTCCGATCCGGACGAGCGCCTGAAACATTTTTTTCCCTTGACCCTCAAGCCCTGGGACCTGTCCCAGCTGCTGGACAAAATGCGGGGGATCTACGACCCCTGCCCGACGGCACTGCCGCCAGCGGACAGGGTGGTGATCGGGTCCGAAGTACACCTGATCGATGTCCTCAATTACTCCGAGCTTGAAATTACCGTCACCCTGCCGGAGGACAGCGACCCCGCCCGGGGCCGGATCTCCGTGCTTGCACCCCTGGGCGCCGCGGTGCTGGGGTTGGACGAAGGGGACACCTTCAGCGTGTTCATCGGCAACCGGATGGCGAGATTTCGCATCGTGGATGTCTTCAACTGAACCCGGGTGGCGTGGCGGGATCGCCGTAAATTCACCCATAGGATCCCGCCACCGGCAATGGGCTGGCGGCGGCGATCCGCCACTCCTCTACCGGGGATTCCACCGCCGGGGAGGTTGCGCACCGCGGAAACAAGTTCGATCATGGGCGGTGGCCGGGTTTCGCCCCGCGCGGATCGGCCGCCCCCACACTTTGGCGCATCACAACAGGGTCAACGCCATGACGACACCTCAGAACACACCGGAGGGCACCGCCCTTCAGGTATCCGACCAACAGAAGAACCTCGTGCTGTTGGTGTACATCCTCCAGGCCGCCAGCTTCCTGGCGGGAATCACCGCCCTGGCCGCGGTGATCATCAACTACATCAAGCGGGACGAAGTGCGGGGCACCTGGCTGGAGTCCCACTTCAACTGGCAGATCAAGACCTTCTGGTACGCCCTGGCGGGTTTTTTCATCGGCTTTTTGCTGTTGATCATCCTGGTCGGTGGGCTGATCATGCTGGCCACCACCATCTGGATGATCTACCGCATCGTCAAGGGCTGGCTGGCCTTCAACGATGGCAAGGAACTGCCGGATGCCTTCTTTTAAGCCGCCCTACGCCCATCGCCTCGGGGCCGGAGTCAGCCCGCTACCCCCTGGCAAGGCGGTGTGTGTGGGCCGCAACTACGCCGATCACGCCGCCGAACTGGACAACCCTCTCCCCGAGGAGCCCCTGCTGTTCATCAAGCCGGCCACGGCGATGGCGGCCTTTGCCGGCCAGCTGCGGCTGGCGGCGCGCCTGGGCAGCCACCATTACGAGACCGAGATGACCCTGCTTATCGGCCGTCGCCTGTACTGCTGCGGTGCGGAGGAGGGCGTGGCGGCCATCGCCGGTATCGGGGTCGGCCTCGACCTCACCCTGCGGGATACCCAGAACCGCCTCAAGGCCCAGGGCCACCCCTGGGAGCGGGCCAAGGCCTTTGACGGCAGCTGTGTGCTGTCCCCCTTTGTCCCGCCCCCGCCGGGCACGGATCTGCACAGCCTGTCCCTGCGCTTGTGGCGCAACGGCGTGCTGGTCCAGAACGGCAACACCGGAGCGATGCTCTATCCGGTGGCCCGCCTGCTGCAGGACATCAGCCGGGTCTTTACCCTGACCCCCGGGGATGTGGTGATGACGGGAACCCCGAAGGGGGTGGGGCAACTCCATCCAGATGACAAACTGGTGGCGGAACTGGGTACACTGGTGACCGCTGAAGCCACCGTGATCTTCGAGAATGTCTGAGTTGTCTGCCCAACACCCCTTCGAACGGCTTTCTCCCGACCTGATCATGGACGCCGTGCAAAGTCTTGGCCTGTGGTGCGACGGCCGCCTGTTTCCCCTCAACAGTTACGAGAACCGGGTCTATCAGGTGGGCATCGAGGAAAACCCGCCGCTGATCGCCAAGTTCTACCGCCCCGAGCGCTGGAGCGACCAGCAGATCCAGGAGGAACACGACTTCTGTTTCGAGCTGGTGGACCAGGAGCTGCCCGTGGTGCCGCCCCTGGTGTTCAGCGTCGATGGCACCCCCGCCAGCCTGTTCCACTACCGGGGCTACCGCTTCGCCCTGTACC
>CAZWUP010000335.1:0-3043 GCA_964637045.1 uncultured Porticoccaceae bacterium
AAGCCTGCCGGGGGTCGAGATCCATGCATTGATGCTGGCAGCCATGCTCGATGGACTGGAATGGTCTCAACTCCCCCACGGCAGGGTTATGTCATCGGCGGCAGTGGTATTTCTGGGGCTGCTGGCCCTGTGCTGGCCCTGGCTCGGGCCGCGCTGGCGGCTGGCGGCGGCCCTGGGATGGGCCAGCTGCCTGACGTTCAGCCTGGGGATACCTCACCTCGGATACTGGATGGACCCGCTGCCGCTCTGGCTCATCCTCATCGCGCTGGCAGGCTGCGTCGGCAGCTGGGAGGTCGGCAGGGTACTGTCGCAGCGCCGCAAGATCTACCGGGCGTTTGCGGCCTATGTACCTCCCGTGGTGCTCAGAAGCCTGGTGCGTCAGGGCCTGGGGCCTGACAAGCTCGATGCCCAGAGGGCGGATGTCACGGTGTTTTTTGCGGATATCCAGGGGTTCACAAGCCTCAGCGAACAGCTGGAGCCGGAGCAGCTGGTGGAGATCACCAACCACCTGTTCAGCGAGATCACTGAGGAGATTCATCGCCACAAGGGCACCCTGGACAAGTTCATGGGGGATGCGGTCATGGCGTTCTGGGGGGCGCCCCTGGCACAGGACGATCACCCGGAACTGGCGGTGAAGTGCGCCATGGCGGTGGTGGACAGGGTCAACCAATTGGAGCCCTGGCTTGCCGCCAGGGGCTACCCTCGCATTCGGATGACCATGGGCCTTGAAAGCGGCGTTGTCACTGTTGGCAACCTGGGATCAAGGCAGCGGCGAGCGTACACCGTCATGGGTAAAACCGTGAATCTGGCCGCGCATCTTCAGCAGCAATGCAAGGAACTGGGCCAGCCGTTGCTGTGCGGGCCCACCCTGTGCGACCGCCTGGACAACCGCAGAATCACTCGCCTGCCCCCTGTGGCCATCAGGGGAATAGAAGGCCTCCAATCGATTGGCTACCCCAATACCTGAAACACCGGGCTAGGGCTTGATCGTATCCCGGTTCACCCAGTGGGTGGCTCCCACCGCATCCACCCCGGGGCTAACCTGATATTCGAACAGCATCCCTGCCTGCAGGAGATCCGCCGACAGCACGCCATCTATCCTCGCCGGGGAGGTTGCATCACTGTGGAAAAAGCCCTCCGGTGTGAGCTTTCCTGCCCCCAGCACGGGGACGACCCCGGGAAGACTGGCGGCATGGACATCCAGGCGGGTGGCGAACTCCGCCTGGGCAAAGTCCACAATCAGTGCGGGATTGCTGATGCCGGCCGCCTCAAGCGCCGCACCTCGCTTGATATAGGCTTCATGACTGTTCAGGGCAAAACTGGCACGCCCAGCCTCGGGCATGAGACGGCTCTCCGGGGTATCCTCGAACATGGCGAAGACCCGTTGCAACACGGCGTAGTCCAGCTGGCTGCGAATACCCGCTATACCCGCGCCCGTGCTGGGCTGTGAATAGGTGGACCACCGCCCCCAGATAAAGGCCGGCTCTTCCACCAAGCCCCTGTCGGCAGGAAAAGGTAATGACGACTCCTTCTCGCCCAGCTCATAGGCCTCCTGCACAAGCCGCACCTCGCCTACGTAGCGACGCGCGGTTTCGAGTCCATCCTCGTAGCTTTCCGCACCGGGGGCGGAGAGGCCCACCTGGCGCTGTATCACTCCCCGGGCGCCGGTGATGAGGTTCTCGAACAGCGCCGATTCCGTTGGATGCGGCGGGTTGACTTCATCGGGGGTGGGGCCTTCACTGGTGACCAGGGCATAGCCCTCGCCAGCACGGACTTCCAGCAGGGCCTTGTTGATACTGGCAAAGAGTTCCGCGGAAGCATCACCGCCACAGGGAGTAAAGGCCTCGGCCAGACAGCCGGCGCCAAAAGGCGCCATCACAACGCCCCCCGTGTTGACACTCAGCCTGGCCAGCTGATCATTGGCGTACACGACGAAATCCGTACCACGGATGCCAATGGCCGAGACCGGGGTATTGACGCGAAATGCCTCCCGGTTGCCCTCGCCAGCCCGCCCTGTAGCCGACCTCAGCGCACCCTCCTCAAGCACGAGCCGTACACGATTACGGGCCGGCTCGTCCGGGTGGAAATCGTACACCTGGACGGCAACCCGGCTGTCGGGACGCACACTCACCAGCCCGTCATCGACAAACCGGACATGGAGATGTGCCTTGGCGGCGGTTTGCAGGCGGTCACCAGCAAATATGTAGTCCCCCAGCTCGAGGAGCTGTCGCTGATCCCCGCGCTGCACCCGGACATCGCCGACAAGGAAGATCACCTCACCCACGGCCGAATCATCGCCGGCGATGGCACTCAACGCCCACAGGACCGCCACGGCCACCAGTAGGCCGCGAACGTATCCGGCGAGAGGCTTCATATCCATAACGACTTACCCAGCATGGGGAGGGGTGTTGTCCTAGCAGCAATGAGTCTGTCTATAATAGGCCCGGTTTGCAACCGCCAGCGTGAACTGGTTCTCGTTTTGCCCAACACACCACGGCCGACGGCAGCCAAGGGTTTGCCGAACCTACCAGGATAATAGCATTGCCCCAGCTTCGATCAGCCCGCGGCCCAGTCGCCATGCTTTTGCTTTGCCTGGCACTCGTCCAGGTCGTGCCGGCATCCGCCACCGAGTCCGAAAGCCTGGAAATGGCCATTGGCCAACGACTTGCCGACAGCGGTCGCCGAGAAACCTACGAGTGGCTCAAGTCCGTGGCGGGCCAGCACGACGACAACCCGACCTACCACGACTGGCTGGGGCGCCTCGCCATCGAGCTAGGTGAGTATCGCGAAGCCATACCCCCGCTGCGCGCCCTGATCGAGCTGGAACCCCGCCACATGGGCGGCCGCCTGGACCTGGTGATTGCGCTGCAACTCGAGGGGCGCAGCCATGAGGCACGCAACGAACTCCAGGCGCTGAATGCCCTACTTAAAAGGTACCCCGAAGCTGAACTGCCGAGTCAGGCCCAACGTCAGCTCGGGGAACTCAACAAGTTGCTCATGACAGGCACGGAGCAGCAAAAGGTCCACGCCAGCCTGGCGGGAT
>CAZWUP010000336.1:0-3041 GCA_964637045.1 uncultured Porticoccaceae bacterium
GGGTAGAAAATGGACCTTACCGTGAGAGGCAGGCCCTTGTTGTAGGAAAAGATGGCCAGGGAAAGAGCCACTACCGCATAGATCGCCCAGGGGTGCAGACCCCAGTGGAAGATGGTGGCCGCCATACCCAGGCGCAGTGCAGCCTGGGGATCGCCAGCGGCACCCCCCAGGGGCGCCCAGTCGGTGCGCACACCATTCTCGCCGGCGACGGTTCCGCCGAGGGCGGTACTGTAGTGAGTCAGGGGTTCGGAGACACCGTAGAACACCAGCCCGATGCCCATGCCGGCGGCAAACAGCATCGAAAACCACGACAAGCGGGAGAAATCGGGGGTAGCGTTGGCACCACCGATACGCACGCGCCCCAGGGGTGAAACAATCAGACCCAGGCAGACCAGCACAAATATGTTGGCCGACAGCAGGAAGAACCAGGTCATGTGGGTATTGATCCAGTTTTTCATCCCGCCGAACAGGGTGGCGAACTGCTCCGGCAGCGCCAGGGCCAGGACCACGAAAGTGAGCACCACCAGCGATGAAACCGCAAACACGGCGCCGTGAATATCGATATTGATACCCAGGGGGCTGGCCTGGTAGTTATCCTGGCCGATCTGGTAATCGGTGTCGATCAGGTTGGCGGCCCCTTCCGGCGCCGGTACCCCCAGCGACTCGGTCGCCGCAACTGTCGAATTGTCTGTGGCAGCGTCAGGCTTGTTAACCACGGCGTTATCCTCATCATTCTTGTGGTATTGAAGGCTTCAAACAGCCTTATCCGGGCGCACCAACAGAATGGAAGCGCGGGTGTGAGCGGCCACCTTGCTGCCGTTGGCCGGCATGATGGCATCCAGATGTTTGGGCAGATGGGTGGCCATCACCACGAGGTCGGCGCCCAGATCAATAATGGCCTGCTCCAGGGTATCGTCCATATCGGCAATGGGGTCGGGACTGTTGTAGACCCGGACGGTTGGCGGATTGGCGCTGTCGGGGGCATGACCTTGGGCAAAGGCTTGCAGCTTTTGCTCGTATTCCTCGGGCGTGCGCGCCACGGTGCCGGGCTGAGAGCTGGTGACGCTGACGTAACAGAGGGCGGCGCCGTAGTGGCGCGCCAGGTCCGCCGCAACAGTCAGGGATTTCTCCAGCGCGTCCAGATGAGCCAGATCCACCGGGACCATGATTTTTTTAAACATCGCACGGCTCCTTTTTCAGGTGTTGAATGCCAATTTCGAGGCTCAGAAGTAATAGCCAAAATTGATATTGAAGCGGGTATTCCAGCCATTGTCGGCGTTGGCGCCCAAGCGATCGCCGAACGCGGTGTCACCACCGATAAATTCATTGCCGTTGGAAAAAGCCAGGTCGTTATAGATATACCAGCCGTTGCGGGCCAGGGCGACACCGATGATAAACAGCTCGCTATCGTTGAAATCACCTTCATCCTTGATCACCGAGCTGTACTCGACATAGGGGACCACAGAATCCAGCCAGTCGATGGACGGGGTTGCGTGGGTGTAGCTGAGGGAGACCGCAGGCACCCAGGCCTTGGCGGCGGCGGTGCTGGGGAAATCATAGGCGCCGTATTGCACGAGGCGATCAGTACCCAGCCCCTGGGCCGCATCCACGTCGTATTCGTAGCGGGTAATCTGGGAAGCGAGCTTGAGGTTATTCCAGTGGTTGACCATGTGCAGCGAGGCTGCATAGTGATCGCCGTCGGACTGCGGGCCACTGCTTTTCAGTTCGCCGTACTGCAGGGAAAATCCGAGATCGGTACTGCTTTTGTCGCCACCCGTCAGGTGGTAGATACCACGCAGGTTGAGCTGGTTGCGCTCCTCGTAACCCTCGCCGGATTCGTCCACCACATCATAGGAGTAGCGGGCGCTATTGCGGCTGGATCCGCTGTACTGCCCTTCGTCGGCAACGTAATAGGCCAGATCCCAGCGCCAATCGCCGCGCTCGCTGCTGTACTTGATGCCGAGATCCATATCATCCGACAGGCCCAGGTAGTAGTGCTGGTCGAACAGCCAGCTTTGCGAAACACCGTAGGCACCGGGGCCAAAGGGCACCCGATTGACCCCTACCTGGACCTGGCTTTGCTCGTCGATGTTGTAGCCCAGCCAGGCCGTATGCAGAAAGTTATAGCCGTCGTACCAGCGGTACTCGAGCTTGGCCGTATAGGGCCCGTTGGCGTAATCGAGATTGACGCGAAATGTGTCGAGGGTGAAATTGCCATCCTCCTCCCAGGCGCGACTGGCGGCGCCGTTGCCGGAAGCGGGATAGTCGCCAACCGTGTAGTTGGCGCGGATGGCACCCCCTACTTTCAACTTACCCAGTTGGATGGCGCTGTCGGCCTTGACCAGCTTTTCCTTTTCCTGCTTCACAGCCTGGAGTGCCTGTCGAGCAGACTGCAACTCGGCCTCCAGTTGTTCAATCCTCTTCTTGAGGGCCTGTTCGCTAGCGGCCAGCAGCGGCGCGGGGGCGATCAAGATCAACAGCGCCAGGGTGGCTTTCAGCAACGAGACTCCAGGGTTTCCCGCGCCAGGGACGGTGGTCGACATGATTTGCTTTCCCCCTGTTCGAATAAGCAAACATTCCCGGAATTGATATTACAGATTGTTTGCGGGTCATCAGCCAGTTGGTTTTTGCAGCTCGCCTGTAAGGCTGGCAGCAATTTGGGCATAAGTCCAGTTTGTGGGCTGCCCTGCTCTTGACCCGCTGCCTCCAGGATACTGCCGGTCTTTACACAGCTAGTCCCGGGTCTCGCCGGGGTTGGCGGCAGTGTCGGCGCTTCGGTAAGGCTCACCCTGCTCATTTTGCAGCTGAGAGTCATAGGCCGCCTGCATGCCGGTATCGCCAAGCACCGCCTCATCCGGCTCCAGCTCTAACTGGCGGGGGTAAAACGGCGACAATATGGCTGCGATAACCCCCAGGGCAGAGAAAATGGCAAAAACGTCGGCATAGCCAAGGTCTTCCGCCAACCAACCGAACAACGGCGAGCCCACGGCCTGACCCAGTGACACCGCCATAAAGGGCAAGACCGGCCCCATGGATAAACG
>CAZWUP010000337.1:0-3025 GCA_964637045.1 uncultured Porticoccaceae bacterium
CGTCCTCGAAGGATTGGGGGGCGACGCCGCCGCGGGTGCTGATGTACTTCATTGCCTTGTCCGTAATAGGTAACAGGTTGCGGGAGGGGCGCTCCACCTGGGTGCGCCCGGCCTTGGGGAATGTGCGGCTCCCTACTTGTCGAGGGACTCCACCCGGATGCGCACCACCCTGCCCTGCACCGCGGCGAGCTGCTCCACATCGGCCACGGCAGCCATGAGCTCGCTCTCCAGGGCCTTGTTGGTGAGCAGGATCAGGGGCACTTCCAGGTCACCGGGCTTGGGGCGCTTCTGGATGATGGCCTCGATGCTGATGCCCCGGTCGCTCATGATGGTGGCGACCTTCGACAGCACCCCGGGCTTGTCCACCACCTGCATCCGCAGGTAATAGGCGGTCTCACACTGGGCGATGGGCAGCACCCGCAGGCCATTGAAGCTGATATTGGTGAAGGCCAGGTAGGGCACCCGGGCCTCGGGGGCCACATTGAGGGCGCGGGCCACATCGATGATATCCGCCACCACCGCCGACGCAGTGGGCTCGTCGCCGGCGCCAGCGCCGTAAAACAGGGTGGGGCCGACGGCATCGCCCTTGACCATCACCGCGTTCATCACCCCGTCCACCTCGGCCACCAGGGAGTTGTCCGGAATCAGGGTGGGGTGTACCCGCAACTCGATGCCGGTGGGGCTCTGGCGGGCAATGGCCAGGCTCTTGATGCGGTAGCCCAGCTCCCGGGCGTAGGCGACATCCTTGAGATCCAGGTTGCGGATGCCCTCGGTGTACACCTTGTCAAACTCCAGGGGAATGCCAAAGGCCAGGGCGGCGAGGATCACCAGCTTGTGGGCGGCATCGATGCCCTCCACATCGAAGGTGGGGTCGGCCTCGGCAAAGCCTCGCGCCTGGGCCTCGGCGAGCACTTCCTCGAAATCCCGCCCCTGCTCCTCCATGGCGGTGAGGATAAAATTGCTGGTGCCATTGATGATACCCGCCAGCCACTCGATATGGTTGGCCCCCAGACCCTCCCGCAGGGTTTTGATAATGGGGATGCCGCCGGCCACCGCGGCCTCGAAGGCCACCATCACCCCTTTGCGGTTGGCGGCGGCGAAGATCTCGTTGCCGTACTGGGCGATCAGCGCCTTGTTGGCGGTAACCACATGCTTGCCGTTGTCTATGGCTTCCAGCACCAGCTCCCGGGCGATGGTGGTGCCGCCCACCAGCTCCACCACCACGTCCACCAGGGGGTTGCGGACCACCGCGAAAATATCCCGGGTCACCTCCACCCTGCCGGTGTCGGCGGCGGGATTATCCCGGCGGGCACCGACCTGGATGATCTGGATATCCGCTCCCGCCCGGGCGTTGATCAGCGCGGTATTGCGGGTCAGCACATTAAAGGTGCCACTGCCCACGGTTCCCAGGCCACAGATACCAATTCTGACTTTTTTCAAGCACTTCACCAGGGTAGATAGAAAAACGGAGGCAACCTTAATCGGGCGCCCGGCGGCTGTCAATGGCGGCAGACGGGCGCTGTGGCGTGTGGTGGAGGCTATTAACCCGGCATGAATTATCGTCGGGTTAATAAGCGGTGCACGGCCGACTTTTGCTCCTGCAAAGTTGGCATTTCCGCCCTCCCTGGCGGCCAGCCGCGCCGCCATTGGCCACAGGCCAATGTAAGCCCAGTAAATACAAGGAAATTACTGGGGCTGCGCCCTCGCCCTGCGGGTCGGCCTGTCGGCTGCTCTCTCGCAAGGCTCGAGTCGCAAATTTTCGCCAGTATTGTCTGAGCGTGCATCCAAATAGATAAGGATATCTACTTGGATGCCAGGTTAATTGTTCAGACCCAGCATTTCCACCAGGGCATCCGCCGGCTGATAGCCGGGAATAAGGGTGCCGTCCATCAGCACCAGGGCGGGGGTGCCCTGAACCCCCATGTCGTTGCCGAGGCGGAAATGGTCGGCCACGGGGTTGCCCTCACAGACAGCGATGGGGATATCCTCACCCGTTTTCAGCTTGGTGAGGGCCTGGTTGGGGTCCTTGGCGCACCAGGCGCTGGCAATCTTGGCGTAGCTCATGCTGTTGATACCGGCCCTGGGGTAGGCCAGGTAGCGAACCTCGATACCCGCACTGTTGAGCTCCGGCACTTCCAGGTGCAGCTTGCGGCAGTAGCCGCAGTCGACATCGGTAAAGACATTGATCACCGCCCGGGTTTTGCCCTTGGGGCTGAACACGATCATCCCCTCGGGGTCAATCCCGGCGATCAGGTCGTGGCGAACCACCTTGCGCTCCGCCTCCGCCAGGTTCACCAGCTCATCGTTGGCGAGCTGGTACATCTCGCCGCTGATCATGGTCTGGCCGTCGGCGGCGAAATAGAGAAAGCGCCCGCCCTCGAGGGAGACCTTGTACAGCCCGGCCACGGGGGTGACCGCCAGGGCCTCGTAGGGAACCTCCGGCAGGATAACCGCCATACTGGCGTCGATGGCCGCCTTCACCTGAGGGGGGACATCCTCGGCCTGGACGGCCACAGAGACGAACAGGCCGGCCACCATGGCCGCCAGAAACTTGTGCAGAGGAGAAGACATTGGACTCTCGCTGAGAAATAAGGCTGACCCCGGGTTGGAGTTCAGGATTGATCGGGTGTTCCCATTTTACCCTCTGGGGTGATGCATTGCATGCAGTGATTTGATCCTGCTTTGGGCGATATGGGTGTAGATCTGGGTGGTGGACAGGTCGCTGTGGCCCAGCAACAGCTGAACCACCCTAAGATCTGCCCCGTGGTTGAGGAGGTGGGTGGCAAAGGCGTGCCTGAGGGTGTGGGGCGACAGCTTTGCCTCCAGGCCCGCCACCAGCGCCCAGTGCTTGATGCGGTGCCAGAAGGTCTGCCGGGTCATGGCCTGGCGGCGCTCGCTGGGGAACAGCACATCGCACTGCATCCCCCCCAGTATTTGCCCCCGCCCCCGACGGACAAAATCCTCCACCCTGACCATGGCCTCGTCCCCCAGGGGCACCAGGCGCTCCTTGCTGCCCTTGCCCATC
>CAZWUP010000338.1:0-3003 GCA_964637045.1 uncultured Porticoccaceae bacterium
CACCGGTGGCGTCGGACTTGCTGGAGAACCCCTCCCGGGCAACCACGATGGCCATCCCCCTGGCGCTCTCGTCCTCCCCGGACACCTGGGCGAGAAACACCTCGCCGAGGCGGCCGTCGGCGCTGATCTCCTCGGCGTAGGTGACGCCCTTGCCCTCCTGCAGATTGTAGAAGCGCCCCGGGGTCAGGCTCTCCAGCTCGCCGCGCTGCATCTGTACCGTGAACAGCTCCTGAACCCGGACAAACCCCGAAGGGCTGACCACCAGGCTGAGGCTGGCGACAATGGCTGCCACCAGGGCCGCCACCGCCAGGGTGTGGAAAATAAGCTTTTTTTGGCTCAGGCCGCAGGCGTGGAGCACTGTCATTTCACTCTCCACATAGAGTTGCCCGTAGGCCAGCAACACCGAGAGAAAAAACGCCAGGGGCAGCACCAGTTCGAGAAAGCCCGGCAGGCGGAAGGCGATGACGGCAAACAGCACGCTGGCGTCCAGCTTGCCGGTGGCCGCCTCCGCCAGGTATTTGACGAAGCGACTGCTGACCACCACCAGCATCAAAATGGCGGTGACCCCCAGGGTATTGGACAGTACGCTGCCTGCGAGATAGCGAAAAATTATCAAGGAAAAATCTCTGTAATCCACTGCCGGGAACCTGGCAACCCTTGGTCTCACCGGGCCCATCGCTTAGAATCAGTGGTCGCCACCGGCGCTGGGCCGCGGCGAACCGCCAGCCATTATCCCGGAATTAACCGGCAAAGTCTTGAGAGTAGCCCATGGAATTCAAAGCCCGTGCATTCAACCCCCTCACCCTGAAAACCGACTGCCTGGTGGTGGCTGTTCCCGCCAAGGGGGACCTCGGCAAGCTGGCGGCGGATCTCGACGCCGCCACCGGCGCCCTGATCAGCGCCGCGGTCAAGGATGGCGAGCTGAGCAAGTTTCTCAACACCGTCACCTGCTACCAGCCGGCGGGGCTCGACGCCAAGCGCCTGGTGGTGGTGAGCCTCGGCGACAAACCCCTCAAGGCCCCCCAGTTCAGCAAGCTGGCGGCAAAAATCGCCAGCACCCTGGTGGCCCTGCCGGTGAAATCCGCCGCCCTGTGCCTGGACACGCTGGCGCCGGACGGCAGGGACAGCCACTGGGGTGCCAGGGAACTGGCCAAGAAGATCGTCGAGGGCCTGTACCTGTTCGACCAGTGCAAGTCGCAGAAGCCCGAGCGGGCCAAGCTGGCCAAGGTGGAGCTGCTGGCCACCCCGGCGACCGCCAAGGCCCTCGGCGACAGCCTGGCCGCGGGCCTGGCGATCGGCGAGGGCGTCAACCTGGCCCGGGAGCTGGGGGACACCCCCGCCAACCTGTGCACCCCCAGTGACCTGGCCACCGCGGCCCGCGGCCTGGCCAAGTCCGCCACCAAGATCACCGCCAAGGTTCTCGGCGAAGCGCAAATGAAAGCCCTCAAGATGGGCTCCCTGCTGTCGGTGACCGAGGGCACCGAAACCCCGGCGGCCTTTATCATCCTCGACTACAAGGGCAGCCCAAAGGCCGGCAAGCCCGTGGTGCTGGTGGGCAAGGGCGTCACCTTCGACAGCGGCGGCATCAGCCTCAAGCCGGGCGCCGGCATGGATGAGATGAAATACGATATGTGCGGCGCCGCCAGCGTGCTGGGGGTCTTCAAGGCCGTCGCCGCCCTCGACCTGCCCATCCACCTGGTGGGGGTGATTCCCGCGGTGGAGAACATGCCCAGCGGCAAGGCCACCAAGCCGGGGGATATCGTCACCTCCATGAGCGGCCAAACCATCGAAATTCTCAACACCGATGCCGAGGGCCGGTTGATCCTGTGCGACGCCCTCACCTATGTGGAGCGCTACAAGCCCAGCGCCGTGATCGATATCGCCACCCTCACCGGCGCCTGTGTGGTGGCCCTGGGCAACCAGGTCTCCGGCCTGTTCAGCAATGACGACGACCTGGCCAAGGCCCTGCTGGCGGCCGGCGAAGCCAGCGGCGACCGGGCCTGGCAGCTGCCCATCGGGGAAGAGTACGACCAGCAGCTGAAAAGCAATTTTGCCGACATGGCCAATGTGGGGGGCCGCAATGCCGGCAGCATCACCGCGGCCTGCTTCCTGGCCCGGTTTACCAAGAACTACCCCTGGGCCCACCTGGACATTGCCGGCACCGCCTGGAACTCAGGGGCCCAGAAGGGCGCCACCGGCCGCCCGGTGGCATTGCTGGTGGACTACCTTGCCCAACTGGGCCGGTGACAGCCAAAACCGGCGGACCTAGGCGGCCAACCAGACCGCGGGTTCGTCCGCCAACAGCGTCACTTCGTCGCCCGGGGGAGCCCCGGGCCTCGCCTTTTGTGGCCCCGGGGTTATCCTTGGACGGTGACCAACAAACCGCCGGGAGCAGTTTCACCCATGTCAGAACGCAGGCCAGCCCCCCTTTCCAGCATTGACCCAGCCGCCGGGGCCGTGGTGGCGAATGTCGGCGACTATCGCAAGGCCGCCACCACTGCCGGCGGCCACAACAGCATTCTCGACCTGCCCATTCTCACCGACATTATCGTCGAGTCCGAGCTGCCCCGCCTCGCCCAGGCCTGAGCATCCGCCCCAGCTGAACCCTGGCACATTGCTGGTGACCCGGGCCGCCAGCACGTATAATTTCCGCCTTTGATTTTCACCACCGCCGCAATCCTTGCGGCCGCAAAGGCACTGCATCCATGGACAAGACCTTCAATCCCCAGGCCATCGAACAGGACTGGTACCGGCGCTGGGAAGCCAGCGGCTACTTCAAGCCGTCTGGCAGTGGCGACCCCTACTGCATCATGATCCCGCCGCCCAACGTCACCGGCAGCCTGCACATGGGTCACGGCTTCAACAACGCCATCATGGACTGCCTGATCCGCTACCACCGCATGCAGGGCCACAACACCCTGTGGCAGATGGGCACCGACCACGCCGGCATCGCCACCCAGATGGTGGTGGAGCGCCAGCTGGGGGCCGAAGGGGTCAGCCGCC
>CAZWUP010000339.1:0-3003 GCA_964637045.1 uncultured Porticoccaceae bacterium
CCCGCGGGCGCTGATCGCCAACCCTCACCTGGGCAATGGCCTGAATGTCCACCGCGGCCAGGTCACCTGCGAGGCGGTCGCCCAGGCCCTGGGCTACACCTACCTGGCACCCCGGGACGCCTTGACCCCGTAGCGGGCTACTGGCCGCCACCCCGGGGCCGGCGACGCCCGAGCGTCGTCACTGGTCGGCATTCGCTGCCACCGGGGGTGCCACCGCGGCACTGGGGGCGGCAAAGAAAATCAGGCTGCCCAGCACCAGGGATACCACCATCCCTCCCAGCCAGTAGAGGTCGTAGCTGCCCTGGGTATCCCTGATCCAGCCCCCCAAGGGTCCGGCGAAGGCCACCGGCCTGATAAACAGGCTGAACAGGCCAAGTACCGAGCCAAACGCCAGGGGACCAAAGAAATGGCTGATCATGGCACCCTGAATGGGCATCAACCCGCCGGACACCAGGGCCAGCATCACTATGGCGGCCATCAGCACCGTGATCCCCGGATTGAGGCTGAGCACAAACAGGGCGCACAAATAGAAAACCAGCATCCCCACAAACAGCAGGCGATGATTGTAGCGGTCGGTGAGATAGCCAAACCCCAGCTTGCCAACGATCATGACTCCGGCCCACAGGGACATCAGCATGGCGGCATTGGCGGTACTCAGCTCCAGATCCCTGGTGTAGGGCCCCAGGTTGATGGTGAAGCCGCTGGTCATGAACAACAGTGGCAAAAACGCCAGCACCAGCAGCCAGAAGGTCTTTTCCGACAGAATTTTCCTGGTGGTCCACTGGTTGTCGGACAGGGGGCGAGCCCCCAGCACCGGGTTTTCCGGCTCCGGATCAACCCCCTTGTCCTGGGGCGAGTTTCTGACGAACAGGCCAAAGGCGGGCAATCCCACCACCACCACAAATACCGCAAGCACGGCTGTGGTTGGCCGCCAGCCCAGGGACTGAATCAGCATCGCGGTGACCGGGGGAAAGGCGAAGCCGCCGATGGAGCTGCCGAGGGATGCCAGGCCAATGGCGAATCCCCGCCGCTTTCTGAACCACTTGGCGGCCATGGTCTGGGCCAGTATGGGGCCGGCGAGAGAAAATGCCATCGAGAAAAACACCGCGTATATGGCCATTATCTGCCACATACTGGTGGCCAGGGACAACAGGAACAGCCCAGCGGCAAAGGCCAGCAGGCCGGTCACCCCCACCCAGCGGATGGACAACCTGTCCATGGCCCGGCCGCCAAAGGGGCTGATGACTCCCGCCAACAGCTGGGTGATGGCCAGGGTGATCATGGCCTCACCCCTGTCCACGCCAAAGTCGTCCATCCAGGCGAGGACAAAAAATGTGAAGCTGGAGAAAATGATGCCCATGGTCATGGCCACCACAAAAATGGACAGGCCAAGGGCATTCCAGCCGAAAAACCAGTTGCCAAAGCGGCGCTGGGCGGGCGGGTTGGTGGCGGAGGTCATGGAGAATCCTTTTAATTAGTTATGTACACAACGGAAATGACGCCTGCCCCCTGACCATCGACAGGGGCTTGGCGAGCAAATTGCCGACTCCTGTGGGCTCGCTGCCCGCCGGGGCCGGAATGCCAGTGACCCGGCCGGGACAGCGAGGACCCGGGGGACTTCAGCCCCCTGAAGCCGCTTCAGCGAGTATCTCCCGGGCGATAATCACCCGCTGGATTTCGCTGGTGCCTTCGTAGATGGAGGTGATACGCACATCCCGGGCGAGCCTCTCCAGGGGGTAGTCGTTGACATAGCCGCCGCCCCCCAGCAACTGCTGGGCCACATAGCAGGCCCGGTTGGCCTTCTCGGTGGCGAACAGCTTGGCCATGGAGGCCTGTTTGGCGAAGGGCAGTCCCTGCTCCTTGCACCAGGCGGCCTGCATCAGCAGCAGGCGGGACGCTTCCAACTCGGTGTAGGCGTCCGCCAGCTGCCACTGCAGGCCCTGCATCTGGGCCAGCACCTTGCCGAACTGTTTGCGCTCGAGAATGTATCCGCGGGCGTAATCCAGTGCCGCGAGCCCCACCCCCAGGGCCAGGGAGCCGATACCGATCCGGCCACCCGCCAGCTCTGCCACGGCGATGCGAAAGCCGTCGTTTTCCCTGCCCATCATCGCGGTGGCGGGCACCCGACAGTTTTCGAAATGAATCTCGTTGGTGGCCGAGCCCTTCTGGCCCATTTTCTCCTCCTCCTTGCCGACGGTCAGGCCGGGGGTGCCCGCCTCCACCAGAAAACAGGAGATACCCTTGCCCTTGGGGGCATCGGAGTCGGTGACCGCCCACACCACAAAGACGCCGGCGTAGGCGCCGCTGGTGATATACAGTTTGCTGCCGTTGAGCACCCAGTGGTCGCCATCCCGCACCGCCTTGCAGCTCATCCCCGCAGGATCGGAGCCGGCGCCGGACTCGGTCAGGCAAAAGCCGCCGGCGGGGTACTCGCCGCTGCACAATTTGGGCAGATAGCGCTGTTTTTGCTCCTCGTTGCCGCAGGTCTGGATCACCTCTGCCACCATATTGGTGACCGACACTGTCACCGTGGTGGAGGCGCAACCCCTGCCCAGCTCGGTCATGGCCAGGCTGAAGGCGACCACCCCAGCCTCAGTGCCGCCGTAGTCCGCCTTCACATTGAGCCCCATAAAGCCGAGCTCGGCGAGCCGCTTCAGGTTGGCCAGCATAAGGGGGCGATTGGCGGCGTCCTCGACCTTGGCGGCATTGGGGGCCAGCTCGGACTCGGCAAACCGGCGCGCCGCGTCCTGGATCATCAATTGTTCGTCTGAGAGGGCAAAATCCATTGGAGGTCCTGATAAGAGATTAAGGGTTGGGTCTAATGGGCTTCGTAACACGGTGGCGAGTGTTGCAGCCTGCTGGCAGAAGCAGTCACAGGCGCCGCCACTTTGGGCATAGGGCTACAAGCTTCGGGTTGGGCCCTGCCTGCACCCTGTTGGCCGTCCAACTGCGCCCTGCCATCCGCGTCCGGCCTAAAGCTTACAGCTTAAAGCCGATTGCTCA
>CAZWUP010000340.1:0-2998 GCA_964637045.1 uncultured Porticoccaceae bacterium
CGGAGGACCGGGCTCCTACAATAGAACCGGAACATAAGGCAGTATCAAATTGAAAAAGCAGGCGCTCCAGGCGATCCGGCCTGCGGGGCAGCGCTCCATTCGCTGGAACGTCCAGCGGCAAAATCCAATTTGCGACGGGGCGAGGATCGGGTTAGAGTTGCCGCCGTTCTCCCTCCCGCCCATCGCCCCTGGCGCTACTTGAACTTGAGATAGAGGTTTATTGTGGAAATTGCATGTCTCGACCTGGAAGGTGTCCTGATCCCCGAAATCTGGATTGCCTTTGCCGAGAAAACCGGCATTGACGAACTCAGGGCCACCACCAGGGATATCCCCGACTACGATGTGCTGATGAAGCAGCGGCTGCGGATTCTCCACCAGCACGGCCTGGGCCTCAACGAGATCCAGGAGGTGATCGCCACCCTGGAGCCACTGCCGGGCGCCGGGGAGTTCACCGATTGGCTGCGGGAGCGCTTCCAGGTGATTATCCTCTCCGACACCTTCTACGAGTTTTCCCAGCCCCTGATGCGCCAGCTGGGCTTTCCCACCCTGTTGTGTCACAAGCTGGAGGTGGACGGCAGCGGCAAGGTGGTGAATTACAAGCTGCGCCAGGCCAACCCCAAGCGCCAGGCGGTGGTTGCACTGAAAAGCTTGTATTACCGCGTGATCGCCGCCGGCGACTCCTACAACGACACCACCATGCTGGCGGAGGCCGATGCCGGCATTTTGTTTCACGCCCCGGACAATGTGATTGCCGAATTTCCCCAGTTCCCGGCGGTGCACACCTTTGACGACCTCAAGCTGGAGTTTATCAAGGCCAGCAACAGGGATCTGTCGCTGTAGCGGGGGCGGATGATCGGTGGCGCCGGGCGCGGGCCGTCAACCGCGAAAGCTGCCCACCGCCTCCAGCAGATTCCTCACCTTGTGGCGGGCCTCCTGGTACTCGGTCTCCGCCCCCGAGTCGGCGACGATGCCGCCGCCACCCCAGCACTGGATTTTGCCGCTGCTGGCTTCCAGGGTGCGGATGGCGATATTGGTATCCATCCTGCCGGTGGCGCTGATATAGCCGATACTCCCGCAATACAGCCCTCTGGGTTGGGTTTCCAGGCTGGCGATAATCTCCACTGCGCGTTTTTTCGGCGCCCCGGTGATGGAGCCGCCGGGGAAGGCGTCCCGCAGCAGGTCCAGTGGGGTGCGGCCGGGGGCCAGGGTGCCGGTGATGGTGCTCACCAGGTGGTGGACATTGGCAAAACTTTCCAGGGCAAAGAGTTTGGGCACCCGCACCGAGCCGGTGGCGCAGTTGCGCCCCAGGTCGTTGCGCAGCAGGTCCACGATCATCAGGTTTTCCGCCCTGTCCTTGCTGCTGTTGAGGAGTGCCACCGCATTGTCCTGGTCTTCCTCAAGGGTGCGGCCGCGGCCGATGGTGCCCTTGATGGGCTTGGTTTCCACCTGGCCCACCGACACTTTGAGAAAGCGCTCCGGGGAGCAGCAGAGCAGGGCACGGCCGTCCCAATTCAGGTAGGCACTGTAGGGGGAGGGGGACACTCGGCGAATGTGCCGGTAGGCGTGCCAGGGGTCGCCGCGGTAGCTGGCCAGGTGGCGGATGGCAAAGTTCACCTGGTAGCAGTCACCGCTGCGAATATAGTGGTGGATGCGCTCCAGGGCGGCGAGGTAGTCGGATTTGGCAATGCCCGGGACAAAGTCGCTGTCGAGGGCAAAGTCGGCAGCGGCCTCCGGCGGCGCCGCCGCCAGCAGGTGGCGAACCTGGAGCAGGCTATCCCTGTCGCACCTGGGATGGCTCACCAGCCAGGATCTGCTGGCTTGATGGTTGACCACAATCCCCCAGCCGTACCAGCCCAGATGAAGCTCCGGCCCGCTCCCGGGCTGCCCCCGCTGGACCCCCAGCAACCGCTCCCCCAGGTCGTAGCTGAAATAGCCCATCAGGCCGCCGGTGAAAGGCAGGTGGCTGAAGGCGTCCCCCACCAGGCCCTGATCCGTCAGCAGTCGCCAGGCCAGGGCAAAGGGGTCTCCCTTAGCGGTGCTTTGACGGCCATTCCCATGGTCGACAGTGACAATGCCCCGATCACAGCGAATGCCGGCCTGGGGCAGGGCGGAGATAATGTCGAACCGGCCCTGGAGCGCCCGGGGCTTGCCGCTGTCCAGCCACACCGCGCCGGGCAGGTGGCGAAGGCGGGCGAACAGCAGTTCACTGTCGGCGCTGTAGGGGATTTCCTGTACAGAGGGTGTGGTCATGATCTTGGGGGGGGCGGCGGCAAGCGGCCATGTTACACATAAGTCAGCAGCCTAGGCTACCGCGGGC
The DNA here is from genome assembly GCA_964637045.1 of uncultured Porticoccaceae bacterium. Classification (GTDB taxonomy): domain Bacteria; phylum Pseudomonadota; class Gammaproteobacteria; order Pseudomonadales; family Porticoccaceae; genus CAYXXZ01. Next base: position 2,318 of record CAZWUP010000340.1, read on the forward strand.
AAGCTGTGGGCCATAATCTGCGCCTGTAGCCTGTCACCCTGTGTAAATCACTGCCGGATATGGGACTATAACGAATGGCGCCGAATTAAGCCCAAATGCGGCCGGGCTACGAAGCACCACAACGTCCGTGCTTCAGTGTCATTCGACGGTAAAACCCTTCAACTACAGGTGAGGTAGCGGCAATGGCCTTTATTCCCCTGGCGAAGCTTCACCAGCTGGCGGACGGTTTCAGCACGACGGTGCGGGTCCGGGGGCGCCAGCTGATGCTGATCCACACCGACGGCCAAAGCTGGATAATCGATAGCTGCTGCCCCCACGCGGGGGCCTCCCTGGTCAAGGGGCGGGTGGCCGGGGGCTGCATTCGCTGCCCCAAGCACGGCATTGAATTCGATCTCGGCAGCGGGGCCCCCCTGGGGGGGGAAGTGGTGGCGGGGGTTGCGCCCCTGGTCCGCTATCGCCCCGTCGTGGAGGGGGACGAGATCGGCCTCTACCTCGATTGAACCCGGGGCCGGTTTGACGATTGCCGGACTGGCGGCAGCAGTGGCCTGCCCTGATCGACGGGGCTTTTGGTTTACATGTGTCGCATTTTTGTCTTTGGCGCTGGCTCTGGGGGCGGATCAGTGGCATTCTAGTGTTGAAACCTGTTGGTATCGAAACATTGCTCCCGTAGGTCGGATCGCC
>CAZWUP010000341.1:0-2992 GCA_964637045.1 uncultured Porticoccaceae bacterium
CAGCAAAGGCGACCGCCAGACCGTGGTCGAGCTGCACTCCCTGGCCTCCGGCGAGGTACTGCACAAATGGGTGCCAGACCTCGCCGCCATCTTTGCCCTGTCCCCGAGCTTCAATACCGGGGTCAACACCAGGGCCGCCTACCGCAGCCAGCACCCCCTGCTGCTGGACAACGGCGACCTGGTGATCGGCAGCGGCGAAGGCCCCCTGGCACGAATCGATGCCTGCGGCAGGCCGGTGTGGGTCATCGAGCGCCATTTCCACCACTCCATCGAGCTGGATGGCGACGGCAATCTGCTGGTTCCCGTGGCCCTCGGCGAGGGCCCCAACGACCTGGGGGTGGCCATGCGCGACGACGGCTTTGCCGTGGTCTCCACCGCCGGCGAAGTGCTGCGGGAGTTTTCCCTCTATCAGGCGCTGATGGCGGGGGGCTACCGGGGGCTGATCTATGGTGTCGGCGAGTTCGAGCACGACCGTTTTCACCTCAACGATGTCCAGCCGGTGCTCGGCAATCCCGAGTTGGTGCTGCTCAGTATTCGCAACCTGTCCGCCATTGCCGAATTCAACCTGCGCACCGGCGTGATCAACTGGTTGAAATCCGGCCCCTGGCTCAATCAGCACGATGTCAATGTCCTCGACGACGGCTGGATCAGCGTGTTCGGCAATGATTTCGCCCGTGGCGCCAACACCCTGATGGCGGCGGGCCATTCCGAAATCTACCTCTATCACCCGCAGAGCGGGGAAATAGCCACTCCCTATACGGCAGTGCTTGCCGCTGCCGATATGCGCACCGAATACGAGGGCCGGGCCAGGGTGCTCGCCAACGGCGACGCCTTTATCGAGGAGACCAACCGCGACCGCATGCTGCGGGTGTCCCGTGATACCATGCGCTGGGAATTCGTGAACGGCGTTACCGCCACTTCCACCGGGGCCCTGCACTGGTCGAGATACCTCGACAGCAGCCAGATCACCCCGCAGCTGAGAGACCATCTGACATGCGTATCCCCCTGACCCTGATGCTGCTGTACGGGTTTGCCGCCCCGGCCCTGGCCTATATCGGTCCGGGTCTGGGGGCGGGGACCCTCGCCGCCATCCTGGGTGTGCTGGCCTCCCTATTCCTCGCCCTGTTCGCCATTTTCTGGTATCCCCTCAAGCGGCTGCTGAAGAAGACCAAGGGCAAGGGCAAAAAGCGGGACGATACCGACCCCCCGGAGGAGCGGGACAAGGCCGGACAGCACCGGTGAGCTGGCTGGTTATCGCCCTTGGGGTGGTTGCCTTCGTTGAACTGCTCCGCCGCCTGCCCCTGGCCGCCCACCTCAAGCAAGTGCGGGGCGCCGCCTCCCGCGCCCTGGCGGTAATCCGCTCCCCAGGGATTTCGGACCACTGGAAGGAGAAAGTGCTGCTGGTCTATGCCCGGCAAATTCTGGTGTCCAGCCTGGCGGCGTTCGCCATGCTGCTGGTGGCGTTGTCGCCCCTGCTGCTGGCGGCCGCCGGCGGGGCGTATCTCGGCCACAAGGTGTTTGAACTGTTGCTGTCGTGGCCCGGCATACTGGGCGCCACAGCCGTGGCGGCGGTCTATGTCTGGGGGAGGGGCCGAGTTGTTCAGCGCTGACTACGGTCCCCTGGATCGCCTGCTGCACCGCCTGGCGCTGTCCTCCAATGCCGTGGGGGAGGCCGCCTTTCAGGTTGAAAAATCCCTCTATGGCCGCCGCTGCCCCGCCGACGACGGACGGCACGTTTTTGTCGCCGGCCTCGCCCGGGCGGGGACCACGCTGCTGCTGCGCCTGCTGTACGACAGCGGCGAGTTCAGCTCCCTCACCTACAGGGACATGCCCTTCGTGTTGGCGCCCAACCTGTGGCGGCCACTGGCCGCCGGATCCAGGCGCAAGGGCGAGGCCGCCGAGCGCGCCCACGGGGACGGCGTGCTGGTGGATGTCGACAGCCCCGAAGCCTTGGAAGAGGTGTTCTGGCGGGTGCACTGCGGCGCCAGCTATCTGCGCCCCGACCGGCTGGTGCCGATGACCGCCGGGGACGAGGTGATCGCCGACTTCCGGCTGTATGTCAGGCTGATCCTGCTCCGCCACGGGGGGCGGCGCTACCTGTCCAAGAACAACAACAATATCCTGCGCCTGGCGGCTCTCGCCGAGGCCTTCCCCCGGGCCCTGGTATTGATTCCCTTCCGCCATCCCCTGGACCAGGCGGAATCCCTGCGCCAGCAGCATCAGCACTTTACTGCGCGCCAGGGGCAGGATGCCTTCGAACTGGCCTATATGAACTGGCTGGCACACCACGAGTTTGGCCTCGGCCACCGCCCCTTCCTGTGGCCTGGGGAATCCCCCCCCGACCTGTCCCGGGACGATATCAACTATTGGCTGTGGCTGTGGACCCAGGTTTACGGAAAGCTGCTGGGGTATCTGCCCGCGGCACCGGCGAACACCCTGCTGTTCAGCTACGACAGGTTTTGCGACGCCCCCGCCGAGGTCTGGCGCGGCCTGGCGCAGCGGGCGGAACTGGCGGAGGGCCTGCCCGCAGCCATGGCGGTCAGGCCAGCGGCGCGCAAGCCGGTTCCGCTGGTGGACAGCGGGTTGCTGGCCGCCGCCTCCGCGCTCTACGAGCAGCTCACGGCGCAGGCGCTGTGCCCTCCCGCGCAGTGATTCGCCAATAGCTGTCCCGCAGCTCATCCGAGGGATCGTGCACCCATTTGGTGCATTCAGCCTTGCTCCGAAGGTGCCTGACTCGGCGGTTCGGAGTGCCAGTGCTGAATAGCGACTCCTGACCCTTCCCAGCCCCTCGTCTATTTGCCCAGTGGCAAGCCACCGCGTTGCCCCATCGCGGTGCGCTTGTCTGTCCATGGGACCATACCCCTGGTAATGACCGGTTGTCGGGGGTGGGCCGGGGACAGGATTTCCCTGGGGGAGGGGTGACTCCTGTGCACGGGACCGCTGATCCCCACCGTCGCCCCGCGAAGACGGGGACCGCCGGCAGCCTTGTGCG
>CAZWUP010000342.1:0-2988 GCA_964637045.1 uncultured Porticoccaceae bacterium
AGACAGGCATTTCAGGGCATGGGTAACCCAATAATCCTTCTCAACATAGATCTAGGGCAACCCAATTATTTCGGCGGCATTCTCAATCAGTTCCGCGAAAACCTCCTTGTCTTCATGCAGTCTCATCGAATATTCCAGTCCTTAGCCAAAGGCCATGCGTCTTTGTCGACAGGCAATTTATAAACTGTCGTGGGGTTCAACGTCTTTTTCAGGGCTGCGACATCCTGCGCCCCGGAATCCAGAATCAGTCCCAGCAAGGCGCGCACCTGCGGGGTATCGTATTCCGATGCCAACTCCACAAGCCGTGTACGCTCCGTGTCGCTCAACCTGAAAACCCTGCCCTTCATTGTGCGTAGCACCTGGTTGAAATCGGTATCCGGGATGGATTTGATCTCCCTCAGCACATCGAGACACTCAAAAAGCGGTATATCCGCTTCACGGAGAGGGAAACGGCTGGGGACAGTCTTGATACGAATCGTCCCGTAATCTTTTTGCCCACGCCCTCCTTCAATGGCAACGGTGACCGTCCTGGGGATCTGGGTGCTCAGCCCCAGACGGTTGAACAGCGCCAATCCCGTGACATAGCCCCGCAGACGCTCACCGTCATACAGGACAGAGCGAAGCAATGCACTATCGGATGGCTTCCGCGACCCCATAATGCCTTTGCTGGGAACATAAAACTTACCCTTGGACAGGCGCTTGACCCGCCCGGCAGACACCATGCGGCTCATGGTTTGCGCGACCGCTAGTGGCGCCTCTGTGTAGTCCGGCAAGTCCCGATAGCCAAAGACCTGCCCGGGAGGCAGGGTGTCAATCCTGCTCTGTACAGCTTGGCTAATACTCATAAACTCCTCCAGAAACGTACTGTAGGAAAAAAGAAACCAGATTGTCAAGTTTTATACATAGAAAACTTGACAGTAATATTGCATTCCCGAGTTATTGGGGAAATCGTGTCCGAATATCCGCATGTGGCGCGGAATTTCCACCATGGTTTGACAAAACCCGGCAACGAGGTTGCCTGTTTTGAGGAATGAGTTGCGCATATAGCAAATTTCCACCCTGGCACCTATGCGTGCTCTGAGCGTAGAATAATGCCCGCAATCATACCGGCCCAATCGGAGGGGGCTCATAGGGCTCAGCTTTCCTGCACGGGTTGCGGCAATGGGAGGCCGGCGACCGGGGGGGCGGGCGATGCCCATGGTGTTGCGAGCTTTCCATGCCCAAAACCGGGCGATGGCCACTGCTCAGCGGCTCAGCGGCTCAGCGGCTCAGCGGCTCAGCGGCTCAGCGGCTCAGCGATATAGACCGCAAGAACTTCACCCCAAATTTGCCCCAAAGACTCGCCGCATAAATCATAAGCGATTGTTTTATATGAGTAATACTGATACCGCAGCGCACACCCCCATGATGGTCCAGTACTTTCGCATCAAGGCGGAGCACCCCAACGAGCTGCTGTTCTACCGCATGGGGGATTTCTACGAGCTGTTTTTTGACGATGCCCGCAAGGCCGCCAAGCTGCTGGACGTGACCCTTACCGCCCGCGGCAAGTCCAACGGCGAGCCCATCCCCATGGCGGGGGTGCCCTACCACGCCGCGGAGGGTTATCTGGCGCGGCTGGTGAAGCAGGGGGTGTCGGTGGCGATCTGCGAGCAGATCGGCGACCCGGCCACCAGCAAGGGACCGGTGGAGCGCCAGGTGGTGCGCATCGTGACCCCGGGCACGGTCACCGACGAGGCCCTGCTGGACGAGCGCCGGGACAACCTGCTGGCGGCCATTTGCCGGGGCCGGCAGCGGTTCGGCATCGCCACCCTGGATATCGGCAGCGGGCGCTTCACGGTGCTGGAGACCACCTCGGAGGAGGCCATGCTGGGGGAGATTCAGCGCCTCAACCCCGCCGAGCTGCTGGTCAGCGACGACCACACCCTGCCCCCCTCCCTGGCCAACCGCCCCGGTCTGGGTCGCCGTCCGCCCTGGGAGTTTGACCTGGAAACCGCCCAGCGCAAGTTGCAGGAACAGTTTGGCGCCCGGGATCTGTCCGGCTTTGGCTGCGCCCATTTGCACACCGCCCTGGGTGCCGCGGGCTGCCTGCTGCAGTACGCCCGGGACACCCAGAAGGCCGCCCTGCCCCATATCCAGGCGCTGATTGCCGAGAGCCAGGAGGACAGCGTGGCCATGGATGTGGCCACCCGCAGAAACCTGGAGATCGACCGCAACCTGGACGGCGGCGACAACAGCAACCTGGCCACCGTCGTCGACCACACCAAGACCGCCATGGGCAGCCGCCTGTTGCGGCGCTGGCTGAACCGCCCCCTGCGCCAGCTGGCGGTGCTGGAAGACCGCCAGCAGACCATTGCCCTGCTCAAGGACGACTACCGCTTTGAGGCCTTTGGCCAGCACCTGCACGCCATCGGCGATATGGAGCGCATCCTCGGCCGCCTGGCCCTGCGCTCCGCCCGGCCCCGGGATTTGACCCGGCTGCGGGACTCCCTGGCGGAGCTGCCCGCCCTAGGGGAATTGCTGGCCGCCATCGACACCCCCTTTGTCGCCGCCCTGCGGGACAGAGTCGGCGAGTTCCCCCAGCAGCTGGCCCTGTTGCGGAGCGCCATCGTCGACAATCCGCCGGTGGTGATCCGCGACGGCGGGGTAATCGCCGAGGGCTACGACCCGGAGCTGGACGAGCTCAAGGCCATCAGCAGCAATGCCGGGGACTTTCTGATCAAGCTGGAGGAACAGGAGAAACAGCGCACCGGCATCAGCACCCTGAAGGTGGGCTACAACCGCATCCACGGCTACTACATCGAAATTTCCCGGGGCCAGGCGGAGCGGGCGCCGGCGGACTACATTCGCCGCCAAACCCTGAAAAATGCCGAGCGCTACATCACCCCTGAACTGAAAACCTTCGAGGACAAGGCGCTCAGCGCCAAAAGCCGGGCCCTGGCCCGGGAGAAGGCCCTCTACGACGAATTGCTCGAAACCCTCAACGAGCAC
>CAZWUP010000343.1:0-2968 GCA_964637045.1 uncultured Porticoccaceae bacterium
AACAGTACCTGCTGGCGGAGGCCAGGGGGGATTAGCCTTGCAGGGCTTTTGTTGGCGGCCCAGTACTCTTTCAATTTGATACTGCCCTATGCTCCGGTTCTATTGTAGGAGCCCGGCACCAATCCGATCTGGCCAACATCAAATTCAAACAGCACTAACAGCCCGCCTCAAAACGCCGCAACCTGACCTGCAGGCGCTGGATCTCGTCCATCAAGTCCAGGGCCAGTGCGGCACCCGCCAGGTTGACCCCCAGATCCCGCTCCAGGCGCTGGGCGCGGCGCACCCGGGTGATGGTGAGACTCTGGAAACGCCAGTCCTCCGGCCCCGGGCCCCGGGGTTCGATCACCCCCTCCGCCACCAGCATCCGGATGTGTTCGGCACTGGCCCCGCAGGCCTCGCACAGTTCACTCAGGGTGATTTCCAGGTAGTCGTCGAGGACCACGCCGGTCAGTTCGCTACTCATGCTCTGCCTCCCCTGCGGGGATCGAAGTTGAACGCTTTGGCCAGACTCTGGTAGGCCTCCTTCTCCGCCGCGGTCCGCGCCGGAGGCTGGACGATTTCCAGCACCACATAGAGGTCTCCCGGCTCCCGGCCGGGGATGCCCCGGCCTTTGAGCCGCAGCTTGCCGCCACTTTTGCTGTTGGGGGGGATGGTGAGATCCACCTCCCCCGAGGGGATTGGCACCCGCACCCGGGCGCCCAGGGCGGCCTCCCAGGGCGCCAGCGGCAGGTTGAGATACACATCTCTGCCCTCGACGTGATAACCCTCCCGGGGCTGAAAGTGAATCTCCAGGTACAGATCCCCCGCCCCGCCCTGGCCACTGCCCGCCTCTCCCTGACCCTCGAGGCGGATCTGCTGGCCTTCGCTGACGCCCTTGGGAATGGTGATGTTCAGGGTCCGCTCCCGTACCCGGGGGCGGCCGTCCGGCCCCAGTTCAGAGTGCTTGAGCGCAACCTGCCGCCGTCCGCCCCGATAGGCGTCCTCGAGGTCGATATAAATCCTGGCGTGGGTGTCATTGCCCCGGGCGTGAGCGTGGGCCTGGCGCTGAGCCGCGCCGCCAAAGGGGGAAAACCCACCCCGCCCGAACAGACTCTCAAAAAACTCGCTGAAGGCCGCGCCATCCCCGGCGCTGGCGCCGTGGAACTCGAAACCCTGATCCCAGTCCGGCGGCGGCCTGAAGTCCTGACCCTGGCGCCAGCTGCTGCCCAGCTGGTCATAGGCGGCGCGCTTTTCGGCATCGCCGAGCACCTCGTAGGCCTCACCCAGCTCCTGGAAACGCAGCTCGGCGTCGGACTCCTTGCTCACGTCCGGGTGGTACTTGCGGGCCAGCTTGCGGTAGGCCCGCTTGATCTCGTCCTGGCTGGCGTCACGCGCCACCCCCAGAACCTGATAGTAGTCTTTGAATTCCACGGCGTACGAACCTCTGAAATCTGCCGCCCTGGCGGCACCCCATTGACTATAAGCGACCACCCCCGCCGACGCCAATGCCCGGGGTCAACTGCCCCGGGTCAGCGGTGTTGCGCCTACCGCCAGACCCACCCCCGGTCAGCCATTGCCCCCGGCGCCGCAGAGGGCGCCAGTTTTGGTAAACTCGCCCTTTGCCCCTCGCTCCTCACCCTATGACCAAAGTCCTTGTGATCGGCCATGTATGGCCCGAGCCCGCGTCGTCGGCGGCGGGCAGTCGAATGCTCGCCCTGCTGGCGTGTTTTGCCACCCGGGGCTGGCAGCTCACCTTTGCCAGCGCAGCGGACAAAACCGTGCATATGGCGGACCTTGAGGCCCTGGGTATCGCCACCGCCAACATCGCCCTCAACTGCTCCAGCTTCGACCGCTTTGTCGCCACCCTGCAACCGGACCTGGTGATGTTCGACCGCTTTATGGTGGAAGAGCAGTTTGCCTGGCGGGTGGAAAAAAACTGCCCTGGCGCAGTGCGGATTCTCGATACCGAGGATCTGTTTACCCTCCGCCACGCCCGCCACCAGGCCGTCAAGCAAAGCGGCCGGATCGCCACCGCCGTGTCCCCGGAGCTGCTGACCACGGAGACCGCCAAGCGGGAGATCGCCGCGATACTGCGCTGCGACCTCAGCCTGGTGACCTCGGAATTTGAGATGCAGGTACTAATGGAGATTTTCAAGGTCGACCCGGCCCTGCTGATCTACACTCCCTTTCTCCTCAAGCCCCTGGACGGACCACAGATGGCCTCACTGCCGGGATTTGAGGAGCGCCGGCATTTTCTCAGCATCGGCAACTTCCGCCATCCCCCCAACTGGGATGGGGTGCTGTTCCTCAAGCAGAGCCTGTGGCCCCTGATAAGGCGGCGGCTACCGGCCGCCGAGGTCCATATCTACGGCGCCTACCCACCGAAAAAGGCCACCCAGCTGAGCGATCCCCGCCAGGGCTTTGTGGTCAAGGGCTGGGCCGACGACGCTCACCGGGTCATGGCCGAGGCCAGGGTCAACCTGGCGCCGCTGCGCTTTGGCGCCGGGCTGAAGGGCAAACTGGCGGACGCCATGGCCTGCGGCACACCCTCGGTGACCACCACCGTCGGCGCCGAGGCCATGGCGGGGGAGCTGCCCTGGCCCGGGGCCATCGCCGACGACCCCCAGGGGTTTGCCGATGGGGCCGTGGACCTGTATCAGGACGGGATCCGGTGGCACCAGTGCCAGCAGGCGGGGTTCAGGGTCCACAATCAGCGCTTTGACCGCCACCGCCACGGCGCCGCCCTGGTGGCCGCCATCGCCAGTATTCGCGATAACCTGGAGGACCACCGGCGCGCCAACTTCACCGGCGCCATGCTCCGCCACCATCTGCTGAAAAGCACCATGTACCTGTCCCAGTGGATTGAAACCAAGGCCGCCGCCGAGGGCAACCACCACGCCGACCCGGGCGCCGGCGACTGAAACAACAGCGGAGAAGTCCGGCTGGGGGAATCGCCCTTAAGCCCAACCCGGGACGAGACCGCAGTCCT
>CAZWUP010000344.1:0-2699 GCA_964637045.1 uncultured Porticoccaceae bacterium
GACCCTTTGGCCAGACCCGTGCCACCGCCATTCGCCCACAGAGTGGGCTCCTACATTCGGTGGGTTCTGCACCCGCAGGAGCCCAGCCCCCTGGGGGAACAACCCCGGGCTTGGGCACGGCGCCTTGACCAGGCCGGTGCCACGGCCATTCGCCCACGGAGTGGGCTCCTACGGGGGTTAGGGCAGGTGCTGGCGCTGCCAACGCGCTTACCCCCAATACCTGTCCTTGACCTTTTGCTTGTAGAGCTTGCCGTTTTCCATCCGCGGCAACTGGGGGTCGAAGTCCACCGAGCGGGGGCATTTGACGTGGGAGAGGCGGTCGCGGCACCACTGGATCAGCTCCCGCTCAAGCTCGGGGCCGGCTTGGGCCATATCCTGGGGCTGGACCACGGCTTTCACCTCCTCGCCGAACTCGGTATTGGGGACACCAAACACCGCGGCATCCGCCACCTTGGGGTGGGTGGCGATGACATTCTCGATCTCCTGGGGATAAATATTGACGCCGCCGGAGATGATCATGAAGTGCTTACGGTCGGTGAGGTACAGGTAGCCCTCGTCGTCCACATAGCCCACGTCGCCGGTGGTGGCCCAGCCCCGGTGGTCGTAGGCACTCTGGGTCTTTTTTGCCTCGCCGTGGTACTCGAAGCGCTGGGAGCCAGAGAAATAGATGGTGCCCACCTGGCCGGCGGGCAGCTCCTCGCCGTCGTCGCCGACGATATGGATTTCCCCCTGCACGGCGCGGCCCACGGTGCCCGGGTGGGCGAGCCATTCGGGGCTGGTGACCCAGGTGGTGCCGATGGCCTCGGAGGCGCCGTAGTACTCGTCGATGATGGGTCCCCACCAGGCAATCATCTGGCGCTTGACGTCCACCGGGCAGGGTGCCGCGGCATGCACGGCCCGCTTCAGGGACGACACATCGTATTTCCGCCGCACTTCCTCCGGCAACCGCAGCAGGCGTATGAACATAATGGGCACCCACTGGCTGTTGTTGACCCGGTATTTGGCGATGGCGGCCAGGGCCTGTTCGGGGTCGAACTTCTCCATGATCACACTGGTGCCGCCATAGGCCATGGCCATCAGGTGGGCGACAAAGGGCGCGGCGTGATAGAGGGGCGCCGGGGCCAGGTAGACGGTGTCCTGGTTGTAGCCGATCAGGGCGGCACTGCCCTTGAGAAAGGTGGGCACATCGTCGTAGGTGGCCGGCATCCAGTCCGGGAGGATACCCTTGGGGTGGCCGGTGGTGCCCGAGGAGTACATCATATGGCTGCCGGAGGCCTGGTCGGCAATCGGGGTGAGGGGCTGTTCTGCGACCGCAGCAAGAAAGTCCCTATAGCCCGGCATGGCGCCGCCGATACTGTAGAAAAACGCTGCCGGCACCTGGTCCTGGCGAATGGATGCCGCCGCCGCCATTTTCGGCGAGGTGATATAGGCGCGGGCACCGCAGTTGGCGAGGATATACTCCACCTCGTCCCGCTGCAGATGGGTGTGGATGGGGGTGTAGATCAGCCCGGAGCGCTGGGCGCCCCAGGCCAGGGGGTAGAAGTGTTCGTTGTTTTCCATCTGGAAGGCGATATGGTCGCCAGTTTTGAGGCCCAGACTGCGAAACAACTGGGCGATCTGGTTGGAGCGCTCGTCCAGCTCCTTATAGCTGACCGCCCTGCCCGACCCGGCCATGATGTAGGCGGGCTTGTCCGGTGTTTCCCGCGCCCAGCGCGATGGGTGTAGACCACTCATTGTATGACTCCTGTTATTGCTTATGCGCTTTTCATCGTCGGCGACTGCTTGCGGGAGTAGCGTTGATACTCACACCGGTCACGCCGGTTAATAGTACCGTATTTATGGGAGCTGGGCCGAGTGGCGGCCGGCTGTTCTCGGATTGTGGGGCGCGCGCCACGCCCCCGCAGCGCCTTGGCCAAACCCGGGCTACCGGGAGCCGATAAAAGCTTGACCCGGTCCAGCACATCGGCAAAGAATCACAGCCCCGATGGCCAATCGGCCTTCGCCACCACGGAGCACGACCATGATAACTATCTTTCACCTGGACAACTCCCGTTCCGAGCGCATTGTCTGGCTTGCGGAGGAGCTGGGCCTGGCCTACGAGATAAAAACCTATCTCCGGGTACAGGGACTGGCGCCGCCGGAGTACCGGGAGATCCACCCCCTGGGGCGGGCGCCGGTGATCCGCGACGGCGACCTCACCCTGATGGAGTCCGGCGCCATTTGCGACTACCTCACCCTCACCTACGGCGCCACCACCCTGGCCCCGGCCCCCGGCAGCAGGGAATATGCCTGGTACCTGGAGTGGCTGCACTTTGCCGAGGGCTCCGCCATGAGCGGCGCCCTGATGGAGTTGATTCTGCAACTCTCCGACGCCGCCAGCCCGCGGGCCGCTCACCAGCACCAGCGCAATGCCGCCATGCTGGCCTTTGTGGACAGCGTACTGGCGGAACGCAGCTATTTTGCCGGGGACCAGTTCACCACCGCGGATATCATGATGGAGTTCGATTTTGCCTTTATGGAGCGCTCCCTGAACCTGGACCGCGCGCTGTACCCCAATATTGGCCGCTGGCTGGACCTGGTGCGCCAGCGCCCCGCCTATAGCAGGGCCATGGCGGTGGCGGGCCCCCAGGTGCCCCTGCCCTTCAAGCGCGGTTGATTGCCGCTTGGGTAAGCCGTCCATAGCGAGGCCGGCGCAAGGC
>CAZWUP010000344.1:2709-2963 GCA_964637045.1 uncultured Porticoccaceae bacterium
GACTTGGGCAAAGACCCTTGGGCCAGACCTGTGCCACCGTCGTTCGCCCACAGAGTGGGCTCCTACAGGGGGTTCGCACGGCACCCGCAGGAGCCCAGCCCCCTGGGCGGACGACCCCGGGCTTGGGCAAAGACCCTTTGGCCAGACCTGTGCCACGGCCTTTCGCCCACAGAGTGGGCTCCCACAGGGAATTCGCGCCGCACCCGTAGGAGCCCAGTCCCCTGGGCGAACAACCCCGGGCTTGGGCAAAGACC
>CAZWUP010000345.1:0-2963 GCA_964637045.1 uncultured Porticoccaceae bacterium
GCAAGGGCGCCGTGATGGAGGCCATCGATGGCGGCTGCTGCTCCCTGGGGGAGGTGAAGTCCGCCACCAGGGCCAGCACCGGCTGCGGCGGCTGTTCCGCCCTGCTGAAGTCGGTGGTGGACTACGAGCTGGAGGCCCGGGGGGTGAGTGTCGACAGGAGTCTCTGCGTGCATTTTGCCTACACCCGCCAGGAGCTGTTCCATCTCTGCAAGGTGGAGCAGATCAAGACCTTTGACCAACTCCTGGACAAGCACGGCAAAGGCCTGGGCTGTGAAATCTGCAAGCCGGCAGCGGCGTCCATCCTCGCCTCCCTGTGGAACGACTATGTCCTTGAGACTCCCCATGTGGGCCTCCAGGACACCAACGATACCTTTCTCGCCAATATGCAGAAGGACGGCACCTATTCCATCGTGCCCCGCATCGCCGGTGGCGAGATCACCCCGGAAAAACTCGTTGTCCTGGGCCAGGTGGGTCTCAAGTACAACCTCTACACCAAGATCACCGGCGGCCAGCGCATCGACCTGTTCGGTGCCCGGGTCGACCAGCTGCCCGCCATCTGGAAGGAGCTGGTGGCGGCCGGCTTCGAGACCGGCCACGCCTACGGCAAGGCCCTGCGCACGGTGAAATCCTGTGTCGGCTCCAGCTGGTGTCGCTACGGGGTGCAGGACAGTGTCGCCATGGCCATCCATATCGAGAACCGCTACAAGGGTCTGCGCTCCCCCCACAAACTGAAGTCGGCGGTTTCCGGCTGTACCCGGGAGTGCGCCGAGGCCCAGTCCAAGGACTTTGGGGTGATCGCCACCGACCGGGGCTGGAACCTCTATGTGTGCGGCAACGGCGGCATGAAGCCCCGCCACGCCGACCTCTTCGCCACCGACCTGGACGACGAGACCCTGATCCGCTACATCGACCGCTTCCTGATGTTCTATGTGGCCACCGCCGATCGCCTGCAGCGCACCTCGGTGTGGCTCGACAACCTGGAGGGGGGCATCGATTACCTGCGCCAGGTGGTTATCGACGACAGCCTGGGGATCTGCGACGAGCTGGAGGCGAGGATGGCGGCGGTGGTGGGCAGCTACCAGTGCGAGTGGAAAACCACCATCGAAAGCCCGGAGCGCCTCAAGCGTTTCCGTCAGTTCGTCAACGCCCCCGACGCCCGGGACGAGACCATTGTCTTTGTCGAGGAGCGGGGCCAGATCAGGCCCGCCAACGACGAGGAGCGCCGGGAGCTGATCGCCGTGCACCAGGTGGCGTGAATTTATTCAGAGTCGAGGAACTTACATGAAAGCATTGCAAGCGCGTCAATGGCAGTCCGTATGCACCAGGGCCGACCTGGTGGCCAACGCCGGGATCTGTGCCCTGGTGGGCGACCAGCAGGTGGCGATTTTCTATTTGCCGAGGCTGTCGCCCAGCCTCTACGCCATCGCCAACTGGGACCCCATCGGCCGGGCCAATGTGCTGTACCGGGGACTGGTGACGGATATCGGCGGTGGTCCCAGCGTGGCCTCGCCCCTCTACAAGCAGCACTTCAGCCTGGTGACTGGCGCCTGTCTCGAAGACGACAGTGTCGCGGTGCCGGTGTTCGAGATTGCCCTGGATGGCGACACCGTCGTCATTGGTGGTTGAGACGATGACGGCGATGGAAACCCTTGTCACCACCCGCGCCACCGCCTGTCCCTACTGTGGGGTGGGCTGCGGGGTGGACGCCGGCGTCCGCGGCGACGACATCATTGCCGTGTCCGGCACCGCCAGCCATCCCGCCAACCTGGGGCGGCTGTGTGTAAAGGGCTCGGCACTTCATGAAACCACCGGCCTGGCGGGGCGGTTGCTGCATCCCCAGGTGCGCGGCCAGCGGGTGAGCTGGGATTCGGCAATGGCCGAGGTGGCCGGCGGCTTTGCCCGGATCATCGCCGAGCACGGCCCCGATGCGGTGGCCTTCTATCTGTCCGGCCAGCTGTTGACGGAGGACTACTATGTCGCCAACAAGCTGATGAAGGGCTTTATCGGCTCCGCCAATGTGGACACCAATTCCCGGCTGTGCATGGCCTCGGCGGTGGCGGGTTACAAGCGAGCCTTTGGCGCCGATGCGGTGCCCTGCAGCTATCGGGATCTGGAGACCTGCGACCTGCTGGTGATGGTGGGCTCCAACGCCGCCTGGACCCACCCGGTGCTCTACCAGCGCATAGCTGCCGCCAAGGCCCGGCGGCCGCAAATGCGGGTGGTGGTGATCGACCCCAGGCGCACCGCCAGCTGTGACCTCGCCGACCTGCACCTGGCCATCAGGCCCGGCAGCGATGCCCACCTGTTTGTCGGCCTGCTCCACTACCTGTATCGCAACGAGCGCCTGGACAGGGGTTATATCGCGGCCCACACCCAGGGCTTCGAGCACGCCCTGGCGGAGGCCAGGAACACCAGCCTGGAGTCCCTGGCCCAGGTGGTGGATGTGGCGTCCAGTGACCTGCAGCGATTCTTCTCCTGGTTTGCCGGCACCGACAAAACCGTCACCTTCTACTCCCAGGGTGTCAACCAGTCCGCCACAGGTACCGACAAGTGCAACGCCATTATCAACTGCCACCTGGCCACCGGGCGCATCGGGCGTGAGGGTACGGGGCCGTTCTCCATCACCGGCCAGCCCAATGCCATGGGCGGGCGGGAGGTGGGTGGCCTAGCCAACCAGCTGGCGGCCCATATGGATTTCACCCCCGAGGCCATCGACCGGGTGGGGCGCTTCTGGGGCAGCGACCGGGTGGCCACCAGGCCCGGGCTGAAGGCGGTGGACATGTTCGACGCCATCCACCGGGGCCAGATCAAGGCGGTGTGGATCATGGCCACCAACCCCGTGGTCAGTCTGCCGGACGCCGACCGGGTCAAGGCCGCCCTGGCCAAATGCGAGCTGGTAGTGGTGTCCGACTGCAGTGAGCAAACCGACACCACCGCCTGTGCCCATATCCTGTTGCCCGCCA
>CAZWUP010000346.1:0-2903 GCA_964637045.1 uncultured Porticoccaceae bacterium
TGGAAGCAGTTGTCCCTCGCGCACAAAACGGGGAATGGCTCCCAGCAGCGCGCGGGTGTACTCCGCCTGCGGGGCGGCCCACAGTTCGCCGGTGTCGCCTTCCTCCACCACCTGGCCGTGATGCAGTACCAGTACCCGATCGGCGATGTAGCGCACCACCGACAGGTCGTGGGAGATAAACATCATGGTGAGGTTGTGGCGAGCCACCAGGTCGAGGATAAGGTCGAGGATCTGGGCCTGGATGGTCACGTCCAGCGCCGACACCGGCTCGTCGGCGACGATGAATTCCGGCTTGGTGGCAATGGCCCGGCCCACGGCGATGCGCTGGCGCTGGCCGCCGGAGAATTCGTGGGGGTACTTGCGGATGGCGGCCCGGGCCAGGCCGACATCGTCCATCAGCGCCAGCACCTGGGCGGTGACCGTGCGGCGGCTAGCCAGGCCGTGTACCAGCAGGGGTTCCGCCAGGGTTTCGAAGATGGTCATCCGCGGATTGAGGCTGGCGTAGGGGTCCTGGAAAATCATCTGCATCCTGCGCCGCCAGGGTTTCATCTGGCGGGGCGAGAGGTTGGTGAGGTCGTGGCCGTCGAAGCTGATACTGCCGCCGGTGACCGGCACCAGGTTGAGGATGGACCGCCCCAGGGTGGATTTTCCGGAGCCGGACTCCCCCACCACACCGAGGATTTCGTGGCGGTTGATGGTCAGGGAAACATCGTTCACGGCCTTGATATGGCGCTCCTGCTTGAGAGCCGCGGAGCTGAAATAGCCGATCGAGTAATCCCGAAACCAGGTGCGCAGATTGCTCACCGCCACCAGGGGGCGGGCCTGGGGGGCGGCCTCGCCGCCGGGCTTGGCGCCAGTGCGGATGGCGGCAATCAGCTTGCGGGTGTAGTCCTCCCTGGGGTTGGCGAAGAGTTCGGCGGTGGTGCCGCTCTCCACCATCCGTCCCCGATTCATCACCAGCACCTGGCTGGCCACTTCCGACACCACCGCCAAATCGTGGGTGACAAAAATTACCGCTACGTTGCGCTTCTGCTGCAGCTCGCGGATCAGTTTGAGAATCTGCGCCTGGATGGTGA
Organism: uncultured Porticoccaceae bacterium; assembly: GCA_964637045.1. Taxonomy (GTDB): domain Bacteria; phylum Pseudomonadota; class Gammaproteobacteria; order Pseudomonadales; family Porticoccaceae; genus CAYXXZ01. The sequence goes on from CAZWUP010000346.1 coordinate 1,077, forward strand.
CATCCAGGGCGGTGGTGGGCTCGTCGCAAATCAGCAGCTGGGGCTCGGCGATCAGCGCCATGGCGATCATCACCCGCTGGCGCATACCGCCGGAGAGTTCGTGGGGAAAGCTGCCGCAGCGGCGCTCCGGGTTCTTGATGCCCACCTCCCGCAGCATCTCGATGGCCCGTGCCCTGGCCTCTGTGCGCTTGACCTGGCGGTGGTAGAGCAGGGGCTCCATCAGCTGCTCACCCACGGTGAGGTAGGGGTTGAGGCAGGTCATCGGGTCCTGGAAGATCACCGCGATTTCATTGCCGCGAATCTGGCCCATGCGCTCCGGGGTGCAACTCAGCAGGTCTTCCCCGTTGAACAGGGCGCTGCCCCCCTCGATTCGCCCCGGCGGCTTGGGAATCAGGTCCAGCAGGCTGTAGCAGCACACCGACTTGCCGGAGCCGGATTCGCCGACGATACCCAGGGTTTCCCCCGCCTCCAGGGTAAAGCTGACGCCGTCCACAGCGCGGGTGACGCCGTTGCGGGTGTGAAAGGAGACGCGCAGGTCGGTGACATTGAGGAGCGGCGTTGGCGCGCCTTGGTCTGATGTCTGACGCTGGACGTCTGACGCTTTTGGGCCAGTGCTTCGTGGCAGAGCAGTGCGAGTGATCAAGATCCGGTACCTCTGTTCGTGACAAACTGGCCGACAACTGCGGGCTGCTTTAGCGTCAGACGTCAGACGTCAGACCTAAAAAATCAATCCTTCGCCGTGCGTGGATCCAGCGCATCCCGCAACCCATCGCCGAGGAAATTCAGCGAAAACAGGGTCACCGACAGGGCCAGGCCGGGGAAAATCAGCAGCCAGGGGTATTCCTCCATGGTTTCCACCCCGTTGTTGATCAGCAGCCCCCAGGAGCTTTGCGGCGGCTGGATACCGAGGCCGAGAAAGCTCAGAAAGGCCTCCAGCAGCATCACGCTGGGGATGGTCAGGGTGGTGTAGACGATCACCGGGCCGATGGTGTTGGGAATCAGGTGGCGGCGGATAATCTGCCAGCGGGACAGGCCCAGGGAGTAGGCGGCCTCGATAAAATCCTGCTTGCGCAAATTCTGCACCTGGCCGCGCACAATGCGCGCCATGGTCAGCCACTCCACCGCGCCGATGGCGAAAAACAGCAGGAGGATATTGCGGCCGAAAATCACCATCAGCAGAATAATGAAGATCATAAAGGGCAGGGCGTAGAGAATATCCACGATGCGCATCATCACCGCGTCCACCTTGCCGCCGGCGTAGCCCGCCACCGTGCCCCACAGCACGCCGATGCACAGGGCCACGGCAGTGGCGATAAAGCCCACCATCAGCGACACCCGGCCGCCGTACATCACCCGGGTGAGCAGGTCGCGGCCGAAGATATCCGTACCCATCCAGTGCTGCAATGAGGGGCCGGTGGCCCCCAGGGCCAGGTTCTGCTGCTCGTAGCCGTAGGGGGCGATCCAGGGGGTGAGCAGGGAGATCACCGCCATAAAGATCAAAATGCACAGGCCGACAAGTGCCAGGCGATTGTTGCGCAGCCGCACCCAGGCGTCCTGCCACAGGGAGGTGCCCTGCTCGGCATCGACGATGGCGGTGTCCAGTGCTTTTTCCAGGGTACTCATGGCATCAACCTCCCTGAACCTGGTGGCGCAGGCGGGGGTTGATCCACACCGCGACAATATCCGAGAGCAGGTTGAAAAGGATGATCAGCACCGCGTAAAAAATGGTGCTGCCCATGATCATGGTGTAATCCCGATTGATGGCGGCCTGGACGAAGAAGCGGCCGAGGCCGGGAATCTGGAAGATGGTCTCCACCACAAAGGAGC
>CAZWUP010000347.1:0-2901 GCA_964637045.1 uncultured Porticoccaceae bacterium
CCCGCTCCGGCGCCGATAGCCGCTTGCGCCAGTAACTGATTTCCACATCCCGCCACAGCACCTCGAAACGGGTGCGAATTTCGTGGATACGGTTGTAGTTGGCCTCCAGCTTGGTGCCCTTGTCGATAATGTGCTCGGGGGTGGTGATCTTGCCGCAGTCGTGGAGCCAGGCGCCGATGCGGAACTCCCGCCACTGCTGGTCGCTGGCAAACTGAAACTTTTCGAAGGCTGGGCTGGTGGATTCGTGGGCGCGCCGCGCCAGCATCTGGGCCAGCTCCGGCACCCGCGCGCAATGTTTGGCGGTGTAGGGGGATTTGTCGTCGATGGCCTGGGCGATTAGCTGGAAAAAGGATTCCATCAGGGCCTCCTGCTCCCGGGCGTGGCGGGAGATGGCTCCCGCCATGGTGGTGAGGGAGCGGGCCAGGTCGTCAATTTCCACGATGCGGCTGTTGAGGGGGGTCAGGGCACCGTAGTCCCGTGCGGTGATCTTGCGGTTTTCCTCCGCCAGGCGGCGCACCGGAGCGACGATGAACCCCGCCAGCCAGGACGACACCGGCACCAGCAACAGCAGACACAGGGCGGTGACCGCGGCGGCAATGCGGACTCGGGTGAGGGCGGGAGCCAGCACCGCCGACACCGGCGTGACCACGGCAAAATAATCCTGGCCCCGGCCCTCGCCGCCGACCTCCTGGACATAAATGTAGTGGTCGCGGTCGGCGATGGCCACCTTGTGCATCCCGCCGTGGCCCCCGGGGTCTGCCGCCAGGGTCACCAGTTCCCTGTGGGGCACGGCGCCGTTGTCGCCCACGGCCTGTGCTGGATTCCCGAGCCACTTGCTGGCCAGGGCCTGGCGCTGTGCCGGGGTGATGTTGGCCAGGGCGAGGTCGATGATCTCCGCCAGCGCGGCGGCGTCCCTCGGCAGCAGCAAGTGCAGGTCTTCCGGCAGCGGGGTGTCGCCCATGGCCAGGGGCTGGTGCAGGGTCAGGTCGGCGATAAAAAACTGGCGCATGGTGTAGTCCAGGATGGCCGCGGTATCCAGTCCGGCATCGGCCCGACCGCCGCGCACTGCGGCGAACATGTCGCGCACCGAGTTCGCCTCCACCACCTGGATGTGTGGGTAGTGGTTGCGGACGATGGGGAGGATGGACCAGCCCCGTGGAATGGCCACCCGCTTGCCATCGAGCTGGCCAATATGGCTGACCGGCGCCGCCCCCGGTGGGGTGATGACGCCGTAGGGCACCCTGAGGAAGGGCAGCGACAATCGGCCCCGGGCGCTGTTTTCCGCGGTGCCGAACACCGGCTGAAGCATATCCAGCTGCCCCCCTTCGAACAGCGCCACCAGCTCCGGCCACGACAGGCCGTTGACAAAGTCCAGGCGCAGCCCGGTCATCGCGGCCACCAGGGCCAGGGTGTCGATGGCGTAGCCGTAGGGCTGGCCCGACACGGCGAAGTCGATGGGCGGCCAGTCCAGCTCGTTGGAGACCGTCAGCAGGGGAGTGGCGGCGATCAGTGCCCGTTGTGCCGAGTCCAGGGCGAGGGGGCGGCTGGCGGGCACCGTCGACAGGCTCTGCTGTGGCAGGTTGGAGGCGATCAGCTCACCGCTGCCCTGGTAGAGAAAGACCTCGCTCTCCGCCCCCAGCGTCTGCTGAACCAGGTAGTCGGAGATGGACGACAGGGCGATATCCACCGCCAGCACCCCGCCCGGGATGCGGGTGGAATAGGTCTGCCCGGGGGCCTGTAAATGCTGAAACTGGTAGGGCCCGGTGCGGGCCACCTCGCCCTCCGCCGCAACGGTGAACCAGGGCCGCTGGTCGGCCTCATAATCGGTGGCTTCGGAGCGGCTGGCGCGCAGGGTGAAATCGCCGTCGTGGTAGTGAAACCAGCGCCGCCGCTCGCTCCCCTGGCCGCGCACCTCGATCACCACCCAGCGGTCCCTAGGCTCGGCCCGCAACTGGTTGCGCACCGCCAGGCTGGTATCCAGGTTCACCAGCTCGTAGAAGTCGCCGCTGTCGAAGCCGATATAAATGGCGTAGAACGCCGGGTTGCGCGCCAGGGTGCCGGCAAATACCTGGCGGGCGCTGGCGCCGACCCAGTCCCCCGCCACCAGTCCGGGGTAATCCGCCAGCAGTGCCGCCGCCTGGGCCGCGGCGCTGTCCATACTGTGGAGGTGATCGCGGGTGGCTGCCGCCGCCTGGCGGTAGGCGGCCAGGGTGGATTCCACCGCCAGATTGCGGCTGAAAAAATACTGCAGGCCGATGGCCACCGCCGCAGTGAGAAGGGTGGCCAGGACAAACATCCCCACCACGGTGACGCGAATGGAAAACTTGAAATCCCTGACTCTGTCACGCCCGCTGGACATCCTGCTGTACTCCCTGGGTGATTGGCGGAAACCCGTCCTCTGGTGAAGGCGTCCCCGTCCGTTGACAAGCTAGCCAAGGCACCGTTAAAAAGCGCGTTTTGGAGTTTCGTCCCTGCGCCCGCCCTTGTCAAACCCCGTGTGATGCCGCGGGCAACGCAGCCCGGGTGTACAATCCGGTCACCCCAGATTAGCGAGGAGCGCCCCCCGATGACCAATCAACCTGCCATTGCCTTTCTCGGTCTTGGCGTCATGGGCTACCCCATGGCTGGCCACCTGCACAACGCCGGCCACCGGGTGACCGTCTACAACAGGACGGCGGCCAAGGCCCAGGGCTGGAGCGCTGAATTCGGCGGCCCCGCCGCGGGCACCCCGGCCGCCGCCGCGGTTGGCGCCGACATCCTGCTGTGCTGCGTGGGCAACGACAATGACCTGCGGGAGGTGATGCTGGGGGAGCACGGCGCGATCCGCGGGCTGGCCCCCGGCAGTGTGGTGATCGACCACACCACCGCCTCCGCGACCCTCGCCCGGGAACTGGGGGAGGC
>CAZWUP010000348.1:0-2888 GCA_964637045.1 uncultured Porticoccaceae bacterium
AGCCGGGTGGCCATGGTGCCCGCCAATGTGGAGGTGTGGACCAAGAAGGGCTGTGAGGTCCTGGTCCAGGCCGGAGCCGGGGCCCTGGCCGGGCATCTGGACAGCGCCTACCAGCAGGCCGGCGCCACCCTGGTGGCCGCCCGGGAGGAGATTTTCGCCCGCGCCGACATCGTCCTTCAGGTCCAGTCCTTCGGCGCCAATCGCGACAACAGCGCCCCCGATCTGGACCTGCTGCGCCCCGGCCAGGTGATCGCCGGGATGATGGACCCCCTGGCCAGTGCCGAGGTCGCCCAGGTCCTCGCGGACCGGCAGGTCACCGCCTTCGCCATGGAGCTGGTGCCCCGCATCAGCCGCGCCCAGGCCATGGATGTGCTGTCGTCCATGGCCACCCTGGCGGGCTACAAGGCGGTGTTGCTGGGGGCCGCCGCCTCCCCCCGCATCATGCCCATGCTGATGACCGCCGCCGGCACCCTGCAGCCCATGCGCGCCTTTATCATGGGGGTCGGGGTCGCCGGCCTCCAGGCCTGCGCCACCGCCAAGCGCCTAGGGGCCGTGGTCGAGGCCTACGATGTCCGCCCCGCCGCCCGCGAGCAGATCTTGTCGGTGGGCGCCAAGCCCGTCGAGCTGGAGATCGAGGCCGAGGGCACCGAGGACAAGGGCGGCTACGCTGTGGCCCAGGGGGAGGATTTCCTCGCCCGCCAGCGGGAGTTGATGACCGCGGTCATCGCCCAGCAGGATCTGGTGATCACCACCGCCGCGGTGCCCGGCGCCAAGTCCCCCATCCTGGTCACCGCCGATATGGTCAAGGCCATGAAGCCCGGCTCGGTGATCGTCGACCTGGCCGCCGAGCGCGGCGGCAACTGTGAGCTGACCCAGCTGGGCCAGACCGTGGTCGAGCACGGGGTGACCATCCTCGGCCCCGACAACCTGGCCGCTACTATTCCCTTTCACGCCAGCCAGATGTTCGGCAAGAACATGGAGGTCCTCCTCGGCCATATCGTCGCCGCGGACGGCGGCCTGACCCTCGACTTCGCCGACGAGATCATCGCCGAGACGGTGATCGCCCACGGCGGCGAGGTCACCCATCCCCGGATGCGGAGCGCCCTGGGGCTGCCGCCCCGGACCAACCCCGATCCCTCTCCCGACAACCCCGCGCCCAACGGCGCCGCCGGAGGCACGCCCTGATGGATATGACAACCCTGGTTCTGTTACTGGCCCTGTTTGTGCTCGCCCTCTTCCTTGGGGTGGAGCTGATCACCAAGGTGCCCCCCACCCTGCACACCCCCCTGATGTCGGGCACCAACGCCATCTCCGGGATCACCCTGGTGGGCGCCCTGGTGGCCGCCGGCGCCGACAGCCACAATCTGTTGATCAACGCCCTCGGCTTTGCCGCCGTGGTCCTCGCCACCCTCAATGTGGTGGGTGGCTATCTGGTCACCAACCGCATGCTGGCCATGTTCAAGAAGAAGGGGTAAGCCGTGAATATTTCTTTCGTCAACCTGGTTTACCTGTTGTCCGCGGTGCTTTTTATCCTCGGCATCAAGGGCCTCACCAAACCCAAGACCGCGGTGCGCGGCAATACCCTGTCCGCCCTGGCGATGTTGATCGCGGTGGCAATCACCCTGTTTGATCACCATATCGTCAGCTTTGAGCTGATCGTCCTCGGCATGGTCCTCGGCGCCGCGGTGGGCGCCCTGATGGCGGTCAAGGTGCAGATGACCGCCATGCCCCAGATGGTGGCCCTGCTCAATGGCTTTGGCGGCGGCGCCTCCTTCGGCCTGGCCGCCTCCCAGTATCTGTTGACCCTCGAGCGCACCGGCTTTGGCGGCGCCCCGGCGGAGATCATCGGGGTGTTCTTTATCACCGCCACGGTGCTGATCGGCGCCCTCACCCTGAGCGGCAGCCTGGTGGCCTTCGCCAAGCTCCAGGAGCTGATCTCCGGCAAGCCCATCGGCTTTGTCGGCATGAAGTTCCTCAACGGCGCCCTCTTTGTCGCCGCCCTGGCGCTGATCGCCCTGCTCTGCGTCAACCCCGACAACCAGACCCTGTTCTGGGCGCTGGCGGCGGTGGCCATCGCCCTCGGCCTGACCCTGGTGCTGCCCATCGGCGGCGCCGATATGCCGGTGGTGATCTCCCTGTTGAACTCCTACTCCGGCATCGCCGCCGCCGCGGCCGGCTTTATCATGGGCAATACCGTGCTGATCGTCACCGGCTCCCTGGTGGGGGCCTCCGGCATCATCCTCACCCGCATCATGTGCGTGGCCATGAACCGCTCCCTCACCAATGTCCTGTTCGGGGTGATGGGCGCCGGCAGCGGACCGGCCATCGACGAGGACGAGTTCTACGCCGGCAAGGTCAAGAGCGCCCAGCCCGAGGAGATCGCCATGATCCTCGAAACCGCCTCCCGGGTGGTGATCGTCCCCGGCTTCGGCATGGCCATGTCCCAGGCCCAGCACGCGGTGCGGGAGCTGGCGGATGTGCTGGAGGGCCGCGGCTGCGAGGTGGAGTACGCCATCCACCCGGTGGCCGGCCGCATGCCCGGCCATATGAACGTGCTGCTGGCGGAGGCCGAGGTGCCCTACGACAAGCTGGTGGAGATGGACCGCATCAACCCCACCTTCGACCAGACCGACGTGGTGATCGTCATCGGCGCCAACGATGTGGTCAACCCCATGGCCCGGGAGGACAAGGGCAGCCCCATCTACGGCATGCCCATCCTCAACGTCGACAAGGCCAAGACCGTGGTGGTGATCAAGCGCTCGCTGGGCTCCGGCTTCGCCGGCCTGCCCAACCCCCTGTTCGCCAAGGACAACACCCTGATGGTGTTCGGCGACGGCAAAAAGGCGGTGATCGATATTACCGCGTCCCTGGATCTGGCGGATTGAGGA
>CAZWUP010000349.1:0-2855 GCA_964637045.1 uncultured Porticoccaceae bacterium
CACACTGCCCAGCGGCAACCGCTTTGAGGGCGGCGGTATCGTCGGAGAAGGGGCTGGTGGCGAGGTTGGCGACCCAGCCGCGGACAATGCGTTCGGCCTCGGCCTCGCCGTGCTCGGCAATCAGCATCGCCACCAGGGACTGGTTGTAGACCTTGTTGGAGGTGCGCAGACACAGCCGCCCCCGCCACTGGGGCTCCGCCAGGGCGGCATAGGTGGACAGCTCGGCGGGGTCGACCCTGGTGGGGTTGTAGACCAGGGTGCGGGCCCGTACCGAGAGCCCGGTCCAGAGGCCCCCGGGGTCCCGCAGGTGGGCGGGAACCCGCTCCGCGATCAGCGGGGAGTTCAGCGGCTGGAGCAGCCCGGCCTCCGCCGCCTGCCACAGGTTGCCGGCATCCACCGTCAGCAACAGGTCCGCCGGAGTGTTGGCGCCCTCGGCCTTGAGCCTGGCCATCAGCGGACCTTCCTTGTCGGTGAGAAAGCGGATGCGCACCCCGCTGGCCTTTTCGTAGGCGTCAAACAGCGGCTTGATAAGCTGCTCATTGCGGGCGGAATAGACCACCACCTCCTGCTCCGGCTGCCCACTGGCGGCCGGCAGGGCAGTGGCGAACAGGGCCGCCATGGCGGCAACCGTACAGCGCAGTAATCCGGAAACTTTCATGGTGTGGCTCCCCCTGGAGCAACAGTGGACGAGATGGGCTATTGTGTTTCAAATAAGAATCACTATCAACAAGCAATTGCCTGGGCGGCCGGTTTTCCTGCCCTGGCCGCGCCCACAGCTCGAAACCCTTGCCCCCGGTGGCGCCACCACCACAGCCGGCGGCGGTGTGGCAGGATTCGAAATTCTCCCGGCGCCCCGCGGCAGCTACAATGGCGCCTCAACAGCAGTGGGATTACCATGGAAAAAGTGGATGTCATCATCGTCGGCGCCGGGGCCGCGGGGCTGATGTGCGCCATCGAGGCGGGCAAGCGGGGGCGCTCGGTGGTGGTGCTGGACAGCGCCAAAAAGGCGGGCAACAAGATCCGCATGGCCGGCGGCGGCAAGTGCAACTTCACCAATTTGGACGTGGGTCCGGAGCACTTTCTCTGTGGCAATCCCCACTTTGTGAAATCCGCCCTCAGCCGCTACACCCAGTGGGACTTTATCGCCATGGTGCAGCGCCACGGCATCGCCTTTCACCAGCGGGACCACGGCCAGCTGTTCTGCGACCACAGCTCTCAGGATATTCTCGATATGCTGCGGGCGGAGTGCGACCTGGCGGGGGTGGCCATCCGCCTGCGCTGCCCGGTGACCGCCTACACCAGACGCGCCGACCACCACTTTGTGGTGACCACCGAGCGGGGCAGCCTGCACTGCCAGTCCCTGGTGATCGCCACCGGCGGCCTCTCCATCCCCACCATGGGCGCCAGCCCCTACGGCTACCAGGTGGCGGTGCACTTCGGCCTGGCGGTGGTGCCGACCTCCGCCGGACTGGTGCCCCTCACCCTCCACCCGGCGGACAAGGAGAGGTTTTCTCCCCTCACCGGCATTGCGGTGCCCGCCACCCTCAGCTGCAATGGCGCCAGTTTTACGGAGAACCTGCTGTTTACCCATCGCGGACTGAGCGGCCCGGCGGTGCTGCAGATATCCAACTACTGGTATCCCGGGGACACCGTCACCATCGACTGGCTGCCCGGCAACGACCTGGGGGAGTTTCTCCACCAGCTCAGACAGCAGCGGCCAAAACTGTCCCTGAAAAACGCCGTTGCCCAGCTGCTGCCCGAGCGCCTGGCCACCACCCTGGTCCCCGAGGCCCTCGCCGCCCGCCAGCTGGCCCAGCTCGCCCGGACCGACCTGGACGATCTGGCACAACGGTTTCACCACTTCGCCATCAAACCCAACGGCACCGAGGGCTACCGCACCGCCGAGGTCACCCGCGGCGGCGTCGATGTCGACGGTGTATCCTCGAAAACCTTTGCCGCGATCCAGGTTCCCGGGCTGTTTTTCATCGGCGAGGTGCTGGACGTCAGCGGCTGGCTGGGGGGCTACAATCTGCAGTGGGCCTGGGCATCCGGCTGGTGCGCAGGGCAGTATGTGTAACCATCCGCCCCCTGTGGTGGGGACACCGCCAGCGCGCCGGGATGAGCCCCTGCCTTCTGATGTAGAATGTAGCTCCCATGGCCTACGGAAATTCTGAAGCATTGTTGTTCTCCACCGCTCCTCAACCCGTCCACTGGCGCCCGGTGGCGCTCTGCCCGCCCGCCGAACTGCCCGCCGACTGGCGCAGCTGGCTGGCGGACGAGGGCTCCCTCACCCAGCGCCTGACCGCCGCCAGCCACGGCCATTTCAGCGTCAAGGTGCTGAGCCAGCGTCGGGGGCGGCCGCGGCCGGACGAGGCCATGGCCCTGGGCATGACCAGCACCCGCCGCGCCCTGATTCGGGAAGTGGTGCTGCTGGGCAACCACCAGCCCTGGGTGTACGCCCGCAGTATTTTGCCCCTGACCACCCTCAGCGGACGGCTGCGGGTACTGGGCAAGCTGGACGATCGCCCCCTGGGGGCGCTGCTGTTTGCCGACCCCACCATGACCCGTGGTCCGGTGGAAGTGGCGACCCTGCCCGGCACCGCCATCCCGCCACCGCTGGCCCCGGCGGACGCCCGTTTGTGGGGGCGGCGCTCGGTGTTCTGGCTGGACGCCAAGCCCCTGCTGGTGTGCGAGATTTTTCTTCCCGGCTTTGCGCCGTAACATGTCGCCACCCGGTGACCGGCAGACCGCCATGACAGCTTCCGAAGCGCGACTGTGGCACTTCATCCACCTCACCCGCCTGCACAAGCCGGTGGGCACCATTCTGCTGCTGTGGCCGGCCCTGTGGGGCCTGT
>CAZWUP010000350.1:0-2818 GCA_964637045.1 uncultured Porticoccaceae bacterium
GCAACAACTTTCTGAGGGTGGCGACATGGCGGCGGCTGACCTGGGGGCGGATGTCCAGGCCGTTGAGACGCACATAGTATTGGCCCTCGGCACTGCGATCCATGCCCTCGATGTGGAGAATCGACGCCAGGGCGTTGCGATGGATGCGCACGAAGCGGCTCTCGAACTCGTCCTCCAGCTCCTTGAGGGTTTCGTCCAGCAGCGCCTCGCCGTTGTTGTGGAAGGCGGTGACATACTTGTGATCGGCCTGGAACATGCGGATTTCCGCCACCGGCACCAGATCGATGCCCCGCCTGTTGCGGGAGGTGATATGGGTTCGCCCGCCGCCGGGGAAGGCGGGGGACTGCTGCAACTCCGCCAGCTGGGCCTTGTTGACCCGCCGCGCCCGATCCAGGGCGCTCACCAGATCTTCCCGCTTCACCGGCTTGAGCAGATAGCCCACCGCCTGGGAGGAAAACGCCTCCACCGCATAGTCGTCGTAGGCGGTACAGAAGATCACCGCTGGGGGCACCTCCAGTTCCGCCAGGTGCTGGGCTGCCGCCAGACCGTCCATGCCGGGCATGCGCACATCCATAAAGACAATATCCGGGGCATACTTTCTGGCCAGGTCCACCGCCTCCTGGCCGTTTCCCGCCTGGCCGACCACCCGGTGGTCGGGAATCGCCAGCACCATCCTTTTCAGGCGGTCCCGGGCCAGGGGCTCATCATCGACAATCAGGACATTCATGTCTCATCTCAAACAGTGATTACCGGATAGTTGATGTGCGTAATATAACAGCTTTCCCTGATCTCGGCTTGCACCGTGGCCGAGGGGCCAAAATGGGCCTGCAGCCGCGTCTGGACGTTGTCCATGGCCATCCTGTTGCCCTTGTTGTGCTGCATCCGCGGATTGCGGGGATTTTGCACGTCGATCTGGATGCGGTTGTTGGCGCGGCCGACGGTAACCACCACTTCACCGCCCTCCGGCAGCAACTGAATACCGTGATAGACGGCATTTTCCAGCACTGGTTGCAGGGTCAGGGAGGGAATCTGCACCCCGGAGCCGTAGTCGTCGATTTGCCAGACAGTCGCCAAGCGCTCGCCAAGGCGCAGCTTTTCAATGGCCATGTAGCGCCGGCACAGGTTGAGCTCATCCCGCAGCGGCACCAGGGTGTGGTTGTCGGTGAGGGCATGGCGGAACAAATCCGAGAGATCTTCCACCACGGTCTCGGCCTTGTCCGGGTCCGAGCCGATCAGGCTGGCGATGATGTTCATGCTGTTGAACAGAAAGTGGGGTCTGATCCGCGACTGCAGGGCCTGGATCCGCGACTCCAGCTCCGCCCGCTGCTGGACCCGCAGCATCTGCTGCAAAAACAGATGGCGCAGCAGGATCCCCGCCGGAATGGCGGCGATCACCACATGGTCCACAAGGCGCCAGAAGCTGACTGGCGGACCGCTGTGGCTCACCTCCAGCAGGGCCATCAACCACTGACCGGCAAGGCTGGTGAACCCGGTGATCAGCAGAATAAAGCCGTAGCTGAGGGCCGCCGCCACCGGGTGACTGTAGTTGGCCAGCAGATTCCGGGTCAGGCACAGGAGGGATGCGCTCAGCAGGGTGATCCAGAGGGCCATCAGGGAGGTCATGCCCAGGTCCAGCCAGCTGAAGCTGCCCACGCCCGACTTGACCACCACGATCAGAATAGACAGCAATTCTGCAGTAATGACCACCCCCAGCAGGCCCTCCCCCTGGCACAGGTTGGGTAACAGGTAGTCGGCGTCCCTGGGGTGGCGACCGGGATTCCCTGATATTGCTCTCATTCTCACGTCTATTCGCCCTGCCCTGGTAGCTGAGGCTATAATATCCCCTTCCCGAAGTCCTTAACAATGCAATCCATCCTGCCCGAGCGAGCATCAGCATGAGTAACGACACCAACAGATCCTGGGGCGGCCGCTTCAGCGAGGCGACCGACGCCTTCGTGGCCCGTTTTACCGCTTCTGTCAACTTCGACCAGCGGATGTACCGCCAGGATATTCGCGGCTCCCTGGCCCACGCCACCATGCTGGCCCGGGTCGGAGTGCTCAGCGACGAGGAGCTGGAGGCCATTGCCCGGGGCCTGGAGGAGGTCCTGGCGCTGATCGAGGCCGGCGACTTCCAGTGGTCCGAAGCCCTGGAAGACGTGCATATGAACATCGAGGCCGTGCTCACCGACAAGATCGGCATCACCGGCAAGAAGCTGCACACCGGGCGCTCTCGCAACGACCAGGTGGCCACGGATATTCGCCTCTGGCTGCGGGACGAAATCGATGTGATCGCCGCCGAGCTCACCCGCCTCCAGCAGGGGATCCTGCAGCTGGCGGAAAAGCACACAGCCACCGTAATGCCCGGCTTCACCCACCTGCAAACCGCCCAGCCGGTCACCTTTGGCCACCACCTGCTGGCCTGGTTCGAAATGCTGGAGCGGGACTACGGCCGCCTGCTGGACTGCCGCAAACGACTGAATCGCTCGCCCCTCGGGGCCGCGGCCCTGGCGGGCACCACCTACCCCATTGACCGCAACCTCACCGCCACCCTGCTGGACTTCGACGGCCCCACGGAAAACTCCCTCGACTCCGTCAGCGACCGGGATTTCGCCATTGAGTTCTGCGCCTTCGCCAGCCTGTTGATGACCCACTTGTCCCGCTGCTCCGAGGAATTGATCCTGTGGGCATCGGCCCAGTTCAACTTTATCAATCTGCCGGACCGCTTCTGCACCGGGTCATCCATCATGCCCCAGAAGCAAAACCCGGATGTGCCCGAGCTGGTGCGGGGCAAGACCGGGCGGGCCAACGGCCATCTCAT
>CAZWUP010000351.1:0-2816 GCA_964637045.1 uncultured Porticoccaceae bacterium
AAACCTCTGCCCTCGGCCACCACCGCCCTGTAGCCTTTGAATCTGACTTATGTGTAATTACTATAGTACCTATTGCGAGATGGGGCACAAGGGTTGCGCAAGGTCTGCCAGAGTCCGGTGCTGGCCATCAGGGGCGGCAATGGTCCGTGTCCAGGGGCAGGGTGGTTTGGGCAACATGGGACAAGCTGTGTTGCTTGCCCCGCTCCCGGTAGGGTCAGAGGAGGGAAATGGCGGACTTACCCGACAGGGATAATTCCAGGAAGCCTCTGGAGCAACTCCGGGAGGAGGTTCTCACCCCGGGGGAGGCCAGGAGCAGTGTCTCGGCCACCGTGGAACGCCACCCGTCCAGGGGTGGCCGCCCTGTCGCGGGGCGCCGGAGGCACCTGCGGTTGCCGCGCACCCATAGCCGTTGGCCGGCTGGAGTTCGACCCCACGGCATTGCGCGGTGTGAAGTGCGCCGAAGCCGCGGGGGAATAGCCCGGGCTACATCAGGTGGAAGCTGTCGGCATTGAGCCACAGGTGGGTGGCGACACTGGCGGCATAGCCCAGCAGAATCACCGGCGCCCACTTCAGGTGGCCCAGAAAGGTGTAGTGTCCCCGGGCCTGGCCCATCAGCGCCACGCCGGCCGCCGAGCCAATGGACAGCAAGCTGCCGCCGACCCCCGCCGTGAGGGTAATCAGCAACCAGTGGCCGTGGGACATTTCCGGATTCATGGTCAGCACCGCGAATATCACCGGAATATTGTCGATCACCGCCGACAGCAGGCCCAGGGTGATATTGGCGCTGGTGGCGTCCCAGTTGGTGTAGAGGGCGGTGGACAGCAGTTGCAGGTAGCCCATAAAACCCAGCCCCCCCACACACATCACAACACCGTAGAAAAACAGCAGGGTGTCCCACTCGGCGCGGGCGATCTTGGTGAACACGTCGAAGGGCACCACGCTGCCGAGCCGTCCCAGGGCTTCTTCGTCCCCGCGCTGCAAAGCCAGGGCCTTTTTGCGCTCCAGAGAGCGGGGCAGGGTGCGGCGCAGAAAATAGCCAAAAAACTGCAGGTACCCCAGGCCGGTCATCATTCCCAGCACCGGGGGCAGGTGCAGCAGGCTGTGACAGGCCACGGCGGAGGCCACGGTGAGCAGAAACAATCCCAGAATGCGCCGCGCGCCCCGCTTCATTTCCACCTCTTCATAGACGGTGTCGGGTTTGCGGTTTTCCACAAACAGGCTCATGGCGATGGCGGGGATCAGAAAATTCACCAGAGAGGGAATGGCGAGGGAGAAAAATTCGTCGAACTTGACGATCCCCGCCTGCCACACCATCAGGGTGGTGATGTCGCCAAAGGGGCTAAAGGCGCCCCCCGCATTGGCGGCAATGACGATATTGATGCTGCACAAACCGATAAAACGGCTGTCGCCGTCGGCGACCTTCATCACCACGGCGCACATCAGCAGCGCGGTGGTGAGGTTGTCGGCGATGGGGGAGATGACAAAGGCCAGGCCGCCCGTGAGCCAGAACAGGGTGCGGTAGCTGAACCCTTTGCGCACCATCCAGGAGCGCAGTGCGTCAAATACCCGGCGCTCCTCCAGGGCGTTGATGTAGGTCATGGCCACCAGCAAAAACAGCATCAGTTCACTGAATTCCAGCAGCGTGTGGCGAAAGGCGGTTTCCGCCTGGCCGGGAAAGTCGCCACTGGCGTAGCGCACACCTATCAGCACCCAGATGATACCCGCCGCCACCAACACCGGCTTGGACTTGCGCAGGTGGATTTTTTCCTCCCCCATCACCAGCAGGTAGGCGATGACGAAGGTCACCAGGGCGGCGATGCCTGTTGCGGTTGTGGTCAGGTCGATGGGTCCAGTGGCGGCGGCAGCCGGGCTGGCGATCAACAATAGAGGCAGGCTGACAAACAAAAAGGCGAAGGGCGCTGGCAGTTTCACAACGGTGCAAACCTCGGATGGGGAGACATGGTTTTGGCGGCGGAGGGCGAGGGCTGTCCAGGCTGGACGAGAGGTTGCCCACCCCAGGGCGACGGCGGGATTCTAGGGTGGGTGCGGCAATAACTCAAATGTATTTTATGATCTGAGTCATAATTTACAGTTATAGAATGGCGATCGGCCTGAGGGGCATGCCGCCGCCTTTGGTCAGCGGTCGGCATTCCGATTCGCCCGATTTTCTAGCAAGTCACGGCCATTTATTCCCGCACATTGTCGTAGAGCATATAGCGGGAGGTTTCGTAGGCTCCCCGGGTCAGCTTGCGCAGCTTGGCGAACACCTCCGGGTGGCTTACGGAAATATCCTCCTTGGGGTTGGCGCTGTCCATGGCGTGAAGGCTGGCATCGGAGCCGTCGTGGTTCATTTTCACCATAAAGTCCTGGGTCACCAGGCCGATAATGGGAAAGGCCCCCTCCACCAGCACCACCGGCACCGCCCGCTCGCGGCCGGCGGACAACTGGTAGTCCCGTCCCAGGGTGCCGTTCTGGTAGGACACGCCGGTGAGACCGGCCACCGTGGGCAGCAGGTCCACCAGGTTGACCGCCTCCTCGATCACCCTGGGCTCCAGCAGGCCGGGGGCGTAGATGATTCCCGGCACATGGTTGCTCTCCAGCCACAGCTGCTGGTAAATGGGGGGCATATGGGGCTGGTCGGTAATGGTGGTGCCGTGGTCGCCAAAGAAGACAAAGATGGTGTTGTCCAGATAGCCCCCGGCCTTTGCCATCTCCAGAAAGCGGCCAATGCTGTAGTCGAGAAAGCGGGTGGCATTGTACTGAGCCGGGTCGGTAAAGCCCCACTGCTGGACCTCCGCCGGGGTGGCGTCGTGGAC
>CAZWUP010000352.1:0-2815 GCA_964637045.1 uncultured Porticoccaceae bacterium
CAGGCGCGGGCCTGTTCCTGCCAGGGCATGCTGTTGCTGTCGCTGTCAAAATTGTTCGAAACGACGCAAGTCCCGGTGAGGACAGACTGTCCGCCCGGTCCCCGGCTTTCCGGGAGATCCGGGTTGGCGCTGACGGTGACGTTGTCCAGGTAGTCGACGGCGCGGCCGTGGCTGGCCACCGGGGCAATGCGCCCGTCCTGTTCAACCTTGCCCACCCACACCAACTCCAGGCGACCGTGGTAGGCGGCGATGCGGCACACTTCGTCGAGAATCTCCTGAGGCTCTTTGGTGCGGATGATGGTGGCGTTCATCCCACTGAGGGCGGCGTAGTAGTGATTGAGCTTGTGCAGTTCCCGATCCGCCACCTTGCGGGTGGTGATGTCCTCGTGGGCGACCACGATCCGCAGCTCGCCGTCCCCGGGAAAACGGGTGATATGGGCCAGGAACCAGCGTTCCTGGGTGGGTGAATGGCAGGGGTATTCGAAGCGGAAGCTGTCCTCCTCGCCATGTATCACTTGCTCCAGCCCCGCCAGCAGGGTGGCGGCATCTTCAGAGCCCGAGGCGGCGCGGCGGGTGGTCTCGATATAGTTGGCGCCCACCCCGGTGGTGCCGTCCTCACCGTTGTTGTCCGTGGAAAAGAGCCGCCATGCCTTGTTGACGGCGATGATATTGCCGCTGCCGTCGAGCACGGCGATATTCAGCGCCAGGGCATCGATGGTGGCCCTGGCAAAGCGCTCGGATTCGTGGAGCCGGGCCAGGGCTTGCTGGCGTTCGCTGATGTCGTAGGCCAGCACCAGCTCCGCTTGACGGCCGCCAAACAGCAGGGGGTGGGAGGAAATCTCCACATCGATTATGGTGCCGTCCCGCTTGCAGTGTCGCCAGATGCCCGCCTGATCCAGGCCCGGGGGTTGGGTGGCCAGATGGTGTTGCAATCTGGGGAGATCCTCGGGGGGGCGGATATCCCGGATGGTCAGGGCCAGAAATTCCTCCCGGTTGTAGCCATAGTGGGCCAGCGCGGCGTCGTTGACGGCGAGAAAGGCCAGGGTTTCGCTATCGAAAATCCACATCGGCAGGGGGTTGGCGTCGAAGGTTTCCCGGTAGGTTTGCTCCTGGCGGCGCAACAGCTGGTGGTGCTCGGCGGTCTGGGCCACCAGGGACAGCCGGTAGGCCCGCAGCTGCTGTCGCCACAGCAACAGCAGCATCACACTGATGGCAACCGCGGCGACAAACACCATCAGGCTGATCAGGGAGGCCAGGTCCCGCAGGGGCTTTAGGGCCTGTTCGCGGTCCACCTTGGCCACCATCACCCAGCCGGTGTGGTCCACTGGCAGGTACTTGGCAAAGACGGGGACACCGCGGTAATCGACCGCCTCGAATATCCCTGGATTCTCTTCGCTGAGCACCTTTGCCGCTAGCTGGGGGGCTTCCTCCATGGGGACCTGCAGCAAGGGCTCTGCGCCGACGCCCTTTGCGGCTGGTCTCAGAATGATCAGTGACTGCGAGGAGGCGCGGATCAGCAGGGTCTCGGTCCCCGGCCTGGCGCCGGGCCACAGGTCGATCAGCGGCAGCAGGGACACTTCCGGGTTGGCCCGCAACACCAGGTAGCCCAGGGGGGTGTCCGATTGGTCGGGGGCGGTCAGGGGTACGGCAAAGTCGATACGGGTATTGGCCTGGGGGTCGATCAGCAGATCGCCGTGGCCGGGCCGCCCCGTGGCCCTGGTCCTGGTGAGCAGGACCTTCCCATCCGCCGCCAGGCTGACGTCCTCCCCCAGGGCCAGCAGTGGCTGCCCATCCAGGCCGAGCAGCTGCACTGCCGTGTATTCGCCGGCCTGCAATGGGGCTGCCAACTGCTGGCGAAGGCTTGCCCCGGCCCCGGCATCGCCCTCAACCTGAAATTTGGTGACCTGGGTGATAAAGGCCGGGCTGTTGGCGAGGAGGGCAAGGTCCATCAGCCGCTCGTTGTGCCAGAGGTTGACCTCGGCCATCTTCAGCGCGCCAACCGACTCCAGATCATCGTGGATCTGGCGTTCCAGGGCCGGGCTGTAAAAGCGCAGAATGCCGTAGCCCACCAGGGGCACACAGAGCAGGAGGGCGACAATCACCGTGATGATGCCGTAGCCCGGCTGGCTGACGGCAGCCGGTGCTCTGGCGGCGCTGCTATCCGCCCGGTCCCGCAACAGCAGGTACAGCAGCGCGGTGGTGACCGCCACAAACACCAGCCCCTTCACCAGTTCCAGCTGCCACTGGCTCGCCGGGTCGGTGATGGCAAAGGTCAATAGAAAACCGGAGCCGACAATCCACAGGGTGGCGCAAACCCCATACAGCAGGCTGAACCTGAGGGGGTTTAGGGGGGAGCCTGGTTGGTTGTTGGAATCAGTTACGCCAGCAGTTTCAGTCGCCATAAATTACGTGTGTCGATGTGAACAGGATAATCCCGCAGCGCTCCTCGGGCCGGCCGATGCGGAGCGGTTGTTTGGTTACCCCTGGCTCGAGAGACAAGTCCGGCCTGGCATGAATAGCATTGACTTGAGGGCCTTTCGGCGCTCCGTAGCCCGACCCCGGGACTGCGGCCTCATGCGTAGGTTGGATTTGGCCAAAGCACTCGCTGCGCTCGCGGGCCACGCTGAGGCGTAGCCGTAATCCGACGGTGAATTTCGTCAAACCCACGTGGTTGTCGGATTACGGCTGCGCAACCAAAAGTAGGCGCTCTAGGCGATCCGACCTACGGGACTAAAGCCCCCGGCTTTGCCGGGGGATACTTACTACTCTTTCAATTTGATACTGCCTTATGTTCCGGTTCTATTGTAGGAGCCCG
>CAZWUP010000353.1:0-2767 GCA_964637045.1 uncultured Porticoccaceae bacterium
GTGTCCTGGTCGGCAAGAATGGTCTCCGCCTGGGTCAGCACCTCGCTGAGGTTGGCATCGAAGGCACCCACCACCTCGGCGGACATCTCGCTGTCGGACGCCTGCAACTCGGCCCAACCGGTTTTCATTTGCTCGAGGACCTTGGCCAGGTCCGCAAAGGCCTCCTCCTCGCCGTTGGTGGCATTTCGGCTGAGGCCCGTAACCTGGTAGGACAGGGCCCGCAGATCACTCACGATGTCGAGGTTGGCGCGATCGTTGGCGTTGTCCATCACCACCTTGATCAGCGTAAACAACGCCAGGGCGACAGCTGCGACAAAAACCGCACCCAGCACCAGCGTGGGCTTGTTGAAGTTGAGTTTACTTGTTCCTTTGATCATCGCTAACTCCCGGCATTCTCTGCCGTTATCATTTTCACTTGGTCACCGGCTAGGCCGCCACTTCGAGAAACTCATTGTTGCTGAACAGTGCATCGGGGCGAAACAACACCCAACGCTCGCCGTCACTGAGGAAGGTTCCGGGCACAAAGGGCGACAACGGCGGGGGTATCGCCTCCCGGTCTTCGCTGTAGGCGTCGACACGAAAGTGCTTCATGCCCACCACCTCGTCGACGATCAGGCCGGCGGCGATTTCATCCCGCTCCACCAGCAACACCCGCTGGCGCTTGGGGGCCGCCGTCAACCTGCTGCCGAGAAACCCGGCAAAATCGATAATCGGCGTCAATTTGCCGCGCACATTGGCCACCCCCTTGACCCAGGGCTTGACCCTGGGCAACCGGGTGCAGTGGGGAACCTCGAACAGCTCGTTCATCTCTTCGAGGAGCACGGCGACGCCTGTGCCCAGAATGCGAAAACAGACCACGGTGCGGGTAGGTGTCAGGTCGAGCTGGGCTGGCAGCTCTCGGGAACGCTGGCGGAAGTCCTCGGCGAGGGCCGCCAACCTGGTGTAAGCCTGGTTGCTGGTGGTGGCCATGGTGGGCTCCCTGGGTTAGCCCATTACCTGATTGATGAGGGAAATCAGGTCGCGCTCCTGCACCGGCTTGGTCATGTAGCCCTTGGCCCCCTGGCGAGTGCCCCACATGCGGTCGACCTCCTGGTCCTTGGTGGTGACGATGATCACCGGGATATGGCTGGTTTCCTTGGCCTTGGACAGCTGCCGGGTCGCCTGAAAGCCGTTCATGCCCGGCATGACAATATCCATCAGGATCAGGTCGGGCTTTTCCGCCTTTGCCGCTTTGACACCCATTTCACCATTTTCGGCGACGATCACCGAGTGACCGTGTTTTTTGAGCATAGCGGTGAGTTTGTGAACCTCGGTGGGAGAGTCGTCCACAATGAGAACGATTTTTGTCATGGTATTCCCTCTGTGCTAAAAGTTGTCCTTAAGTTAAGGCGGGTCAGACTGGCTCAACCACTCTGCCCAATTCCCTGGGTGCATATTTTTCCAGAGCCTCGAAGAGCTCATTCTTGCTGAACGGTTTGGTGAGATAATCGTCGGCGCCGACGATCCGCCCCTTGGCCTTGTCGAAAAGGCCGTCCTTGCTGGAGAGCATGATCACCGGGGTGGAGCGAAACTCTTTGTTATTTTTGACCAAGGCGCAGGTTTGGTAACCATCGAGCCTGGGCATCATGATGTCGACAAAAATCACATCCGGACGGTGGTCGGCGATCTTGGCCAGGGAATCGAACCCGTCGGTGGCTGTGATCACCTGACAACCAGCCTTGCTCAACAGCGTTTCCGCCGTTTTGCGGATGGTGTTGCTGTCATCCACCACCATCACTTTCAGGCCTTCAAGACTCAAATCCATTGCGTAGTACCACCGGGCAGAGTGTTTGTGCGTTTTGGTTCATATCCCAGGGCACTTTCTAGCATATTGCCATGGATTCATCTACCACTTGTGTACCCGAATGACTTTTGTCCGATAAAGTGGCCGGATTTCTGACCGGATGGCAGTGTCGGCGGCCAAGTTGCCAGCGCCTGGGGGCCACTGCATAATCCCTGCTCCCGACACCGATAGGCCAGCTGCAATGAGTCATACCCTGGGGGTTGTGATGGACCCCATTCAAGGCATCAGCTTCAAGAAGGACACCACCCTGGCCCTGCTCCTTGCCGCCGCGGCCCGCGGCTGGACCCTTTTCTATATGGAGCTCAACGACCTCGCCCTGCGGGATGGCGCCCCCGTGGGCCGCATGGCGCCGCTGACGGTGCACAACGACGCCGACCACTGGTTCGACCTCGGCCCCGCCGAAGACCGGCCCCTCCAGCACCTGGACGTCATCCTGATGCGCAAGGACCCCCCGTTCGACAGTGAATATGTCTATGCCACCTACATCCTCGAGGCCGCCGAGGCCCTGGGCACCCTGGTGGTGAACAAACCGGCAAGCCTCAGGGACTGCAACGAGAAGGTGTTCGCCACCCGCTTCCCCGCCCTGTCGCCGCCGGTGCTGGTGAGCCGCGACCCCATTCGCTTGCGGCAGTTTTTCCAGGAGTTTGGCAATGTGATTTTCAAACCCCTGGACGGCATGGGGGGGGCGTCGATCTTTCATGTCCGGGAGGGGGACTCCAATCTCAGCGTGATCATCGAAACCCTCACCCACCACGGCACCCGCACCATCATGGCCCAGAAGTATCTGCCGGAGATCCGCGATGGCGACAAGCGCATCCTGATGGTGGACGGCCAGCCCGTGCCCTATTGCCTGGCGCGGATTCCCGCCGCCGGGGAGAGCCGCGGCAACCTGGCCGCCGGCGGCACCGGTGTGGTCCGCCCCCT
>CAZWUP010000354.1:0-2763 GCA_964637045.1 uncultured Porticoccaceae bacterium
CGCCCGGAGGACCGGGCTCCTACACCAATCCGATCTGGCCAAAATCAAATTGAAGCATCACTAATGGACGATGCGCAAAATTCGCTAACAGATCGCGTCGCCAAAGGGCGCGGCTGGGCGTCGGGAAAGCTTGAAAGAGGCCCACTATTGCTGCGCGTTGCCGCCTTGATCCGCACCCTTTGGCTGTGCTCCTGATATCACCGAACTTCACCCATGGCCCACTACGGGGCGGCCATCCAGCCATTGGCGGAATCTATTCCAGGTATAGGATTAATCAATTTACAGTACTGTCACCCAGATCCTAGTGTTAAATCCCCAGCAAACATAATGTTTAAGGAGTGGGCCCATGACCCTGAAAGGCAGCAAGACGGAACAAAATCTCAAGGACGCCTTTGCCGGCGAATCCCAGGCCAATCGGCGCTATCTGTATTTTGCCGCCAAGGCGGATGTCGAGGGCTACAACGACGTGGCGGCGGTGTTTCGCTCCACTGCCGAGGGCGAGACCGGCCACGCCCACGGCCATCTGGAGTATCTCGAACAGGTGGGGGATCCCGCCACCGGACTGCCAATCGGCCCCACTGCCCACAACCTCAAGGCCGCCATTGCCGGGGAGACCCACGAGTACACCGACATGTACCCGGGTATGGCCAAGTCCGCCCGCGATGAGGGCTTCGACGAAGTGGCGGACTGGTTTGAAACCCTGGCCAAGGCCGAGCGCAGCCACGCCAACCGCTTTCAGAAGGCCCTGGATACCCTGGACAGCTGAACGGCACCGAAATCGCCGGCGCCCGGGCGCTGGGCGCCGGAGCCTGTGGTCGGTCCGGTCGTGGCCGGCAAACCATCGGATCAACCCAAGATAGCGGTGCGACCATGAGAGAAGGCAGTCTCGAAGCCCCCACCCGCCACCCTCTGGACTGGCAGTGCGACGACTTTTACAGCCTGGACTCACTCCATAGTGAGTTGGAGCGGGTTTACGACATCTGCCACGGCTGCCGGCGCTGCGTGAGCCTGTGCAACGCCTTTCCCACCCTCTTCGACCTGGTGGACGAGTCCCCCACCATGGAAGTGGACGGGGTTGCCAAGGCCGATTACGCCAAGGTGGTTGACCAGTGCTATCTGTGCGATCTCTGTTATATGACCAAGTGTCCCTATGTGCCTCCACACCCGTGGAATGTGGACTTCCCCCACCTGATGTTGAGGGCCAAGGCGATCAAGTTCAAACAGGGCAAAACCCGCTTTCGCGACAAGGTGCTGTCCAGCACCGATGCCCTGGGCAGGGCCAGCACCCTGATTCCCGCGGTGGACCTCGGTGTCAACGCCATCAACAAAAGCCCCGCCGCCCGCAAACTGATGAGAAAGGTCCTGGGTATCCACCCGGATGCCACCCTGCCGGAGTTTCACCACCGGACCGCACGGCGCCGGGCCAGGGGTTTGCTGGGCCCTCGCCAAGCCGAGGCCACGGAAACCACCACGGGCAAGGTCGCCCTGTTTGTCACCTGCTACGGCAACTACAACAAACCCCAGATCGCCGAGGATCTGATCCGGGTGTTCCAGCACAATAATCTGCAGGTGATCCTGGCGGACAGGGAGGTGTGCTGCGGCATGCCCAAGCTGGAGCTGGGGGATCTCGATGCCGTGGCCGAGGCGGCCCTGGTCAATATTCCCATTCTCGAAGCGCTGGTGGACCAGGGCTGCGACATTGTCGCCCCGGTGCCCTCCTGTGTACTGATGTTCAAGCAGGAGCTGCCGCTGATGCTGCCCGATCACCAGGGGGTGAAGCGAATCCAGCGGGCAATGTTCGACCCCTTCGAGTACCTGATGCTGCGCCACAAGGCCGGGCTGCTGAACACCGACTTCAAAAATCCCCTCGGCGATATCAGCTACCAGGTGGCCTGCCACCTGCGGGTTCAGAACATCGGTCTCAAGACCCGGGATGTACTCAGCCTGGTGCCGGACACGGAGATCGATGTTATTGAGCGCTGCTCCGGCCACGACGGCACCTATGGGGTGCGGGACGAGTTCCGCGACGCCTCGGTGAAGATCGCCCGGCCGGTGGCCAGGCGGGTGGACCAGCGGCCACCCCGGCACCTGGCCAGCGACTGCCCCATGGCGGCGCAACAGGTCGCCGATGTGGCCATTGTGGACGTGCTGCCGGAACACCCCATGAGCCTGCTTCGCCTGGCCTACGGAATTTGATCCGATGAAGCCCCTGACCCGCGCCGACCTGCTGACCCTGGAAGCCTACGCCGCCCAGCGGGACGAGTTTCGCCAGCGGGTCATGGCCCACAAGCGCAACCGCCAGGTCGCCCTGGGGGAGCACGCCAGATTGGTCTTTGAAGATCGCCTGACCATCCACTACCAGATCCAGGAAATGCTCCGCGCCGAGCGCATCTTTGAAGCGGACGCCATCGAGGAGGAGCTGACCGCCTACAATCCCCTGATTCCCGACGGCGACAACTGGAAGGCGACGCTGTTGCTGGAATACCCGGATGTGGAGGTGCGCCGGCTGGCGCTGGCCCGTCTGGTGGGGGTGGAGCACAGGGTGTGGGTGCGCATAACCGGCTTCGACCCGGTGTTTGCCATTGCCGACGAAGACCTCGAGCGCTCCACGGAAGAGAAGACATCGAGCGTGCATTTTCTCCGCTTTCAACTGCCCCGGGACATGGTTGCCGCGGCCCGCTCCGGGGCCGCCGTTGCCTTTGGTGTCGACCATCCCGCCATGGCGGTGGTCCTGCCCCCCGTTCCCGAATCCTGTCGCAAGGC
>CAZWUP010000355.1:0-2753 GCA_964637045.1 uncultured Porticoccaceae bacterium
TCTGGATGTGTTCCCGGTGCACGGGGTGGGGGGCATTCTCGGCACCCTGTTTGCCGGTATCTTTGTCTCCGATCAGCTCGGGGTGTTCAGCGGCCAGGGCTACAACGAGGGCATGGCCATGGGCTCCCAGCTGGGGGTGCAGGCCATCGGCGTAGTGGCCACCCTCAGCTACACCGCCCTGGTGACCTTTGTGCTGCTGAAGGTTCTCGACGTCATCATGGGCCTCCGGGTCACCCCAGAGGAAGAGACCGTCGGCCTGGATATCAGTCTCCACGACGAGCGCGGCTACGACCTGTAGGTGGTGTTGCGGCCCTCAAGGACAGGGGAGCGGTGACCGGCAAAACTCACCGCGCCAAGCCGCAACTGGCGTACACTGGTTTGTCGGCGGCATCGGCCGCCGGCAAACAGTGGAGCACAGGTTATGAGCAAAGGCATGGATTCGAAAAAGGCCGCCAAGAAAAAGCCCACCAAGACCCTGGAGGAAAAGCGCAAGGCCAAGAAGGACAAGAAGGACGCCATCCGGCCCTGAACCATCCCGGACGCTGGACCCCGCCGAGGCGGTGGCCATCGGCTATACTTCTCCCCCGCAGCCACATCGAGGGAGATAACCAGCAGTGGAACGTCTGCACGGCAAAGTTGCCCTGATCACCGGCGCCGCCCGGGGTATCGGCGAGGCCATTGCCCGGGCCTTCGCCGCGGCGGGCGCCAGGGTCTATATTTCGGACATCAACCATCAACCGGGCCGGGCGCTGGCCGCCGACCTGGGGGCCAATGCCCACTATCTCGAGCTGGATGTGCGCGACGAGGACCACTGGCAGAAGGCCATGGACCTTATCCTCGCCAGGGAGGCGGGGCTCCATGTGCTGGTCAACAATGCCGGCATCACCGGCTTTGAAGGCGGCGGCGCGGCCCACGACCCGGAACACGCCAGCCTGGCGGACTGGCACGCAGTGCACCGCACCAACCTGGACGGCGTGTTCCTCGGCTGCAGGCACGGCATCCGCGCCATGCGCGCCAGTGGCGGCGCCATTATCAACGTCTCGTCCCGCTCCGGTCAGGTGGGCATTGCCGGGGCGGCGGCCTACGCCTCGTCCAAGGCGGCGGTACGCAACCACACCAAGACGGTGGCCCTCTACTGTGCCGAGCAGGGCCTTGATATCCGCTGCAATTCCCTGCACCCGGCAGCCATTCTCACCCCCATGTGGGAGCCGATGCTGGGTTCCGGGCCGGATCGCGAGGCGCGGATTGCCGAGTTTCTCGGCGACTGCCCCCTGCGCCGCTTTGGCCTGCCGGAGGAGGTCGCAGCCGTGGCGGTAATGCTGGCCTCGGACGAGTGTCGGTATATGACAGGCAGCGAACTCACTATCGACGGCGGCATTCTGGCGGGCACCGCGGCCAGCCCCTCGACTCCGGGCCGGGACGCCGACTGACATCCTGTGGCGAACCACTGGCGTTGCACCCCAGGATGCCAGCCAATATCATGGGCCCTGAGGTACCCATCCATGATGATTCAGAAAAATTATCGCGAACTCGGCTGTCTGGAATGCGCCGAGGGCGCAGGCCTGGACTTTGATTTCACCATGGCCTATCAGCCCATAGTCAATGTCACCACCCGCCAGGTATTCGCCCAGGAAGCCCTGGTTCGGGGCCTGGACAACGAACCTGCCGGCCAGGTGTTCTCCCATGTCAACGAGGGCAACCGCTACCGATTTGACCAGGCCTGCCGCGTCAAGGCCATCGAGGGCGCCAGCAAGCTGGGGGTGGACTCCTTCCTCTGTATCAATTTCATGCCCAATGCGGTGTATCGCCCGGAGCTGTGTATTCGCACCACCCTGGCGGCTGCCGACCACTTCGGCTTTCCCGTTGAGCGCATCATTCTCGAGATCACCGAAGGGGAAAAGGTGGCCGACGTCAGCCATCTGCGCGGCATCGTTCAACACTATCAGCAGCGGGGCTTTCTCACCGCCATCGACGATTTTGGCGCCGGCTATTCCGGCCTCAATCTGCTGGCGGAACTCCACACCGACCTGATCAAGCTGGACATGGCCCTGATCCGCAATATCGACACCGACAAGGGACGCCGGGCAATCACCAACGGCATCCTCCAGGTCTGTCGCGACCTGTCCATTCAGGTTATTGCCGAGGGCGTTGAAACCCCGGGGGAATTGACCACCCTGCAGGACCTCGGGATTGAGCTGTTCCAGGGCTATCACTTTGCCCGGCCGGCCTTTCAGGCACTGGCGGACATCCCGGTCGAGGCCTATGGTCCGTTCCCGTAGGCCCGACAACGACGCTAGCGAACCCTCGGCCAGGGGGCTGCTGCGCCCCTGGGCACTAATGGCAGCGACCCTGGTGCTGGCGAGCTGCAGCAGCACCAGCTTCTTCTACAACCGCCTGCATCTGCTGGTGCCCTGGTACCTGGGCAGCTATGTGGACTTCAACCCCGAGCAGCGTCAGCTTTTGGACCAGCTGCTGGCAGACTACCTGCAGCGGCATCGGCGGGATGAACTGCCCCGCTATATCGCTATCCTCGACGATGCCACCGCCCTGCTGGACCGCCAGCGGATTTCCCCTCAGGACCTGGCGGACCTGTACCAGCAAGCAGAACAGGCCGGCAATCGCCTGCAAACCGACACCCTGGAGTGGCTGCTGGCCCTCGGGGCGGAACTGGACAAGCAGCAGATCAAGGATTTTTTGCGGGAACTCCAGGCCCGCCAACAGGAGTACGAGGACGAATACCTCGGCCGGGACGA
>CAZWUP010000356.1:0-2747 GCA_964637045.1 uncultured Porticoccaceae bacterium
CCTGGTTCTTCACCAGGTCAACGGCAAACCACTCGTTGAGGAAGACCGTGTTGTTCTTCAGGTTGCCCTGGTAGAGGGTGTGCAGCAGGGCGTGGCCGGTGCGGTCCGCCGCCGCGCAGGTGCGGGCTGCCTGGCCACCTTCACCGAAATTCTTCGACTGGCCGCCGAAGGGGCGCTGATAGATACGACCCTCCTCGGTGCGTGAAAAGGGCAGCCCCATGTGCTCCAGCTCAAATACCGCTTCGGGACCCACGGAGCACATATACTCGATGGCATCCTGGTCGCCGATATAGTCGGAGCCCTTGACGGTGTCGTACATGTGCCACTGCCACTGATCCTGGGGATCGTCGCTGGCGATGGCACAGGTGATGCCACCCTGGGCGGACACGGTGTGGGAGCGGGTGGGAAACACCTTGGTGATTACCGCGGTCTTGTAGCCGGACTGGGCCAGCTGCAGGGCAGCGCGCATACCGGCGCCGCCGCCGCCCACGATAACCCCGTCGAAGGAAATGGTTCTGATATTAGCCATGAATTAGATTCCCCACAGAATGTCGATTGCCCAGACCACATAGGCCAGGGTTACAGTGATCATGCCCAGCTGCAGCACCACCCGCAACGCGGTCGCCTTGGGGCCCATCAGGCGCACAGTGATGTAGTCGGTGAGCACGGCCCACAGGCCGATCCAGGCGTGGGCGGCAAGGGAGAGGATGGTCGCCAGGCTGAACAGCCGCATCAGCAACCCCTGGTGAAGTCCCTGCCACTGCTGATAGTCGAGACCCGGGTTGGCGACCAGGTAGCAGACGATAAAGACGCTGTAAGCGGCCATGACGACGGCGGTTACCCGCTGCAACAGCCAGTCGGCAAGCCCGCTGCGGCCAAAACTTGTGACATTGGTTACCATACCCAAACCCCCGCGAGCAGAATCAAGATTACCGCGGCGACAAAGACCAGCTTGGCCCCGGTGCGACCGCCTTCCAGAGTTTCACCGACACCCATGTCCATGATCAGATGGCGAATACCGGCGACAAAGTGATAGGCCAGAGCGGACAGGGCGGCCCACAGCACCAATTTGGCCAGGGTGCTGTCGAGACACTCCCTGACGCTGGCGAAACCCTGTTCCGAGGACAGACTGGTATCCAGCAGCCACAGCAGCAGGCCGACGACGGCGAACAGGATGACACCGGACACCCGGTGGAGAATGGAGGCATACGCGGTAATAGGAAGCGCGATCGTTCCTATGTCGAGGTTGACTGGTCTTTTGGTGGTCACAACATTTTCCTCAAACCCGGGCGGGTACAAATGAAAAGGAGTTTCTTGAAATTTGGGCTGTAAAGTGGCCAACCCTGGGGGAAAGCGCGTGAATTATAGGGTGCCGACCCGCGAATTACAATCACAACCGACCCTGGGTTACACCGTTAAACCAGCAGCCGTCAAGCCTCCACAAGGTTTTCATTTCGCCACATCTGTGCTAGTGCGCCGGCGCAGCGACAGCGGATAGGTCTTGTTTTTGCATGGTTTCAGCGGCGTCAAATTGACAATTTGCGGATTCTGGCTATAGTCTGACGCCTCACCTCGCGATGGTCGCCCTAACCTAGGCCATTACTGCTGAACATGCTGGAGAATTTCATGAGCGACACCAAAGCTTATCTGACACTCGAAGGAAGAGACTCCCCGATCGAGCTCACGGTTAAAAAAGCCACCCTGGGCCAAAGCGTCGTCGATGTGTCGCCCCTGCTGGCCAACAATTACTTCACCTTCGACCCGGGTTTTGGCACCACCGCAGCCTGCGAGAGCCAGATCACCTATATCGACGGCGACAATGGTGTCCTTCTCCACCGCGGCTACGCCATCGAACAGCTGGCCGAGCACTCCGACTACCTGGAGACCTGCTACCTGCTGCTCAACGGCGAACTTCCCAGCCCCGACACCAAGACCGAGTTCGAGCAGATCATCCGCATGCACACCATGGTCAATCGCTCCATCGAGACCTTTTTCTCCGGCTTCCGCTACGATGCCCACCCCATGGCCATGCTCTGCGGGGTGGTCGGCGCCATGTCCTCCTTCTACCACGACTCCACGGACATCAATAACCCACAGCACCGGATGATCACCGCCCATCGCCTGATCGCCAAGATGCCCACCCTGGCGGCCATGTGCTACAAGCATTTTGTCGGCCAGCCCTATATGTACCCCGACAACTCCCTGAGCTATTCCGAAAACTTCCTCCACATGCTGTTCAACACCCCCTGCGAGAGCCGCGAGATCAGCCCCACCCTGGCCAAGGCCATGGACCTGCTGTTCCTGCTCCACGCCGACCACGAGCAGAATGCCTCCACCTCCACCGTGCGCATGGCCGGTTCCTCCGGCGCCAACCCCTATTCCTGCATTGCCGCGGGTATCGCCGCCCTGTGGGGACCGGCCCACGGCGGCGCCAACCAGGCGGTGCTGGAAATGCTTGCCGAAATCGGTGACGAGAAGAACATCGACAGGTTCATCAAGAAGGCCAAGGACAAGGATGACCCCTTCCGGCTGATGGGTTTTGGCCACCGGGTGTACAAAAACTTCGACCCCCGCGCCACCGTGATGAAGAAGACCTGCGACCAGGTGCTGGCGGAGCTGGGACTGGAAAACGACCCCCTGCTCAAGATCGCCAAGCGCCTCGAACAGATCGCCCTCGAAGACGAATACTTTGTCTCCAAGAAGCTCTACCCCAACGTGGACTTCTATTCCGGCATCATCATGAAGGC
>CAZWUP010000357.1:0-2733 GCA_964637045.1 uncultured Porticoccaceae bacterium
CCTCTGACCTGCCCCTTAGGAGGGGGCCGCGCTATCCAGCTGTGCCACGGGGACGGTGAGGGCGGGGATTTTAACTACTTGCATCCCTCCTGTAAAATGCTTCGCCATTTGGGACGCAGGAGGAGGATACCCTGACCGCCGGTAGTTACAGGCGGGGTGGATTCTGCTATAACACATCGAAAGACAAAACGGGTTCCGTCATGCCGAGAACAGTCCTTATTTTCGCCTTGCTCATCTCCTGCCTGAGGGTCGAGGCCGCGGACTTCCCCCGCCCTGCAACCCTGGAGCCTGCGGTGCGCTTCTGGACCCGGGTGTACACCGAGATCAACACCAACCAGGGCTATCTTCACGATGCAGTGAATATGGCGGTGGTCTATGAGACCCTCGACCTCCCCAGCTATGCCAATCACGCCGAGCGGGAACGGCTGACCAACAATGCCAAAAAGCGGGTGGCCCAGGCCCTGGTGCATATCGGCAACGGCAAGCGCAGCAATCTGACGGATACCGAAGCCCGGGTGCTGGCGGCCTGGCCCAAGGATACCTCCGCCAGGACCTATCGCAGGGCGGCGGAAAATGTGCGTTTCCAGTTGGGCCAGTCCGACCGCTTCAAGGCGGGGTTGGTGCGCTCCGGCCAGTGGAAGCCCCATATTCACCGGGTTCTGGCCATGCACCAGCTGCCCCAGGAGCTGGATGTGCTCCCCCATGTGGAGTCCTCCTTCAATCCTGCCGCCTATTCAAAGGTGGCCGCCGCCGGTATGTGGCAGTTTATGCCCGCCACCGCCCGCCAGTATATGCGGGTGGACCACATTATCGACGAGCGGATGGACCCCTTTATTGCCACCGAGGGTGCGGCCAAGTACCTCAAGCGCAACTACCAGGTTGCCGAGTCCTGGCCCCTGGCCCTCACCGCCTACAACCATGGCCTGGGGGGCATCATGAGGGCGGCCAAGGCGGTGGGCACCAAGGATATCGGGGTGATCGTCGACAAGTACAACGGCCCGGCCTTCGGTTTCGCCTCCCGCAATTTCTACGCCTGCTTCCTCGCCGCCCTGGAAGTGGACCGCAATGCCCAGCGCTACTTTGGCCCGGTGACCCTGGACCCGCCCACCAATTACGACATCGTCCCGGTCAAGGAATATATTCCCGCGGCGGTTCTGGCCCAGACCGCGGGCATCAGTCTCGACACCCTGAAAGCCCACAACCCCGCCCTGCGGGATCCAGTCTGGAGTGGCGAAAAATACATCCCTCGCGGCTATGCGCTGCGTATTCCCAAGGCCCAGTTGCGCAATCCCCTGCAGGAGCTGCTGGCGGCGATCCCGACGGATTTCCGCTTTGGTTACCAAAAGCCCGATGTGGTGCACAAGGTCGCGCGGGGTGAGTCGCTGTCGGTGATCGCCCGCCGCTACGACACCTCGGTGGCCAAGCTGATGGCCCTCAACGGCTTGCGCAACCACAGCATCCGCGCCGGCCAGGCCCTGCGCCTGCCGGGCAATGCCATTGTCGACGAAGCTCCGGCGCCCACCGCCGTAGCGGCCGCAAGTCCCGGCGCCAGGGGCTCCTCCGCCGCCAGGGCGGCGGCCCCGACGGTGTACACCATCCAGGCGGGGGATTCCCTGTGGAGCATCGCCAAGCGCTTCAATGTCTCCCAGCGGGAGCTGGTGGCCTGGAACGGCATCAATGCCAAGGCCCATATCAAGCCTGGCCAGACTCTGAAAATCGGCACTGGGGGTGGCGGCGCTCAGCAGTATGTGATCCAGCCGGGGGATTCCCTGTGGGCCATCGCCCAGCGCTTCAACGTCTCCCATCGCGACCTGCTTGCCTGGAACGACCTGCGCAATGGCCATCTCATCAAGCCCGGCCAGGTGTTGCGCCTGGCGTCCTCCCTGTAGGGCTGTCAGCCCACCAGCTTGTCCCTGGCGGCGTTGACCTTGGCCGCCAGGTATTGATTGCCCCCCCGGTCCGGGTGGAGTTTCTGAATCAGCCGTTTGTGGGCCTTGAGGACGGTCTCCCGGTCGGCGTCGGCGCTGACGCCGAGAATCTGCCGGGCCTCCTCCGCTGACATAGTGCC
This sequence comes from uncultured Porticoccaceae bacterium, assembly GCA_964637045.1. Lineage (GTDB taxonomy): Bacteria > Pseudomonadota > Gammaproteobacteria > Pseudomonadales > Porticoccaceae > CAYXXZ01. Next base: position 2,069 of record CAZWUP010000357.1, read on the forward strand.
TTCCGCCAGCTGCTGGCCGTTGCCCCCGGCACCGGCAAAGCCGCCGAACCCCTGTTTCACCAGATAGGCCTGGAGCAGTAGGGCCGACTGGCGGTCGCTGCCCTGGAAGAACGCCAGTTGCTCCTTGAGCTGATCTTCACTCAGGGATTCCAGCGTCTGGCCGCCATGGGGGCCGGACAACACCTCTCCCCAGGCTTTGCCCCGGGCGAAATCAAAGGTCACCTTGAGGCCCTTGGTGGTGATGGTGGAGGGCCCCATCCTGCGCCCGAGCAGCCCCGCCAGCAGCCCCAGCCTGGGCAGCCAGCGCACCAGGGTCTGGAACAGGGGAATCAGCACCGCCAGCACCACCCCCAGCCAGTGCATCCTGCCGCTGGCCACCAGCAGTACGGCGATCACGATCAGCAGGGAAGAGCCCCATACCCAGAGCAGGCGTTTGCGCTGCTGTGGGGGGCGGGTTTTGATGTACTGCCAGCCGTACCAGACGCCGAAGGCCGCCAGCAACAGGAGAATCAATCGTGGCATGCACGCTTCCAGTGGTGGAGTGAGTCTGGATTGTGCGCACCGGGGGCGGCCTTGGCAAGGCCCCCGGGGTGAGACCCCGGCGGCAGGCCGCCGGGGCAGTGCCCGGTCAGGGGATATAGCGAATCAGCATGGCGTACTGGCTG
>CAZWUP010000358.1:0-2732 GCA_964637045.1 uncultured Porticoccaceae bacterium
GCAGAAAGGCGCCTTCCCCCCGCAGTGCCTCGGTGAGCAGAAAGGAGCCGGCGGCGGGGTGAAACAGGCAGGTGGGATGGAATTGATTGAATTCCATATTGGCGACCCGGCAGCCCTGTCGCCAGGCGGCGGCAATGCCGTCGCCGCTGGCGCCTTCCGGATTGCTCGAGTAGAGGTAGACCTTGCTGGCGCCACCGGTGGCCAGCACCACGGCGGGGGCCAGAAACACCTTCACCTGGTCGCTGATCTTGTCGAGGATATAGGCGCCGCTGCAGCGCAATTTGCGGCTGTTGCGGTCGCTCTGGGTAATCAGGTCCACGATGATGTGGTCTTCGAAAATCTCCACATTGGGGTGGCTGGCAAGGCGGTCCGTCAGGGCCCCGGACACCGCCCGGCCAGTGGCGTCGGCGGTGTGGAGAATGCGCCGATGGCTGTGGCCCCCCTCCCGGGTCAGGTGGTAGTCGCCGGTGGCCTGGTCCCTGGTGAAGTTCATGCCCTGCTCCACCAGCCAGCGGATGACGTCGGGGCCGTTCTCCACGGTAAAGCGCACGCTGTCCTCGTGGCACAGGTCTACCCCTGCCACCAGGGTGTCCTGGATATGGGATTCGATGCTGTCCTCGGAGTCCAGCACGGCGGCGACACCGCCCTGGGCGTACCAGGTGGAACCCGAGTGCATGGAACTTTTGCTCAGTACGGCAACCCGATAATTTTTATCTGCCAGGCGCAGCGCCAAGCTGGCGCCCGCGGCGCCACTGCCAACCACCAGTACATCGTGACGAAAGTATTTGCTCATGCGGGCGGGGAAATCTTTATAGATAAAGTTGGCATGATAGTATAGCCACCGAGAAAAACCCATGAGTGTTGCCGTGAAATCTCCGCCGCTGGCGCTGCCAGCGGCAATTGGGGGCAGTGCTGCGGCTTGGCTGAGGCTGTGGGCCCGGGTTTGAGCAGAAGATCAACTAACAGAGGGATAGTGGATGGACGCCGACAAGGCGCCTGATTCGGATAAGCAGCTGGTTGCGAGAGTGCAGAAGGGTGACAAACGTGCCTTTGATATGCTGGTGCTGAAGTACCAATACAAGGTGCAGGCCATCGTCAGTCGCTATATAAACGATTTCGATGAGGTTCACGATGTCGTTCAGGAGGCCTTTATCAAGGCCTACCGGGCGCTGGGCAACTTTCGCGGCGAGAGCCAGTTTTACACCTGGCTGTACCGCATCGCCGTCAACACCGCCAAGAATTACCTGGTGGCGCGAAACCGCCGTCCGCCGGCCAGCGATGTGGATGTGGAGGACGCCGAGTACTATTCCGGCAGCGACAGCCTCAAGGATGTGGACAGTCCGGAAAACCTGTATTTTCGCGATGAGCTGGAAAAGGTTGTCGACGATGCCATCCAGGGCCTGCCGGAAGACCTGCGCACCGCCTTGACGCTGCGGGAGTTCGAGGGTCTGAGCTACGAAGACATCGCCACAGTGATGGACTGTCCGGTGGGCACTGTGCGCTCGCGGATATTCCGCGCCCGGGAGGCCATCGACCAGCAAATCAAGAAAATGATGGGCGGCGAGTCCTGAGGACTGAACTGAATTGCGATCAGGTGGTCATACCGGTTAGACTTTGCGGGACTGAGTTGTTGTCGCCCGTGACCAGGTACCAAACTGCTCGTCGAGCACGCACCGAGGAACACTTGATGACCAACGATAACAGAATTGAGGAAACCCTCTCCGCGCTGATGGACAGCGAGGCCCAAGAGCTGGAAGTCCGCCGCGCCATCAAGGGAGTTTCCGAGAATTCTGAGCTGCGCGACACCTGGCACAGATACCAGCTGGCCTCCGCGGCGATGAAGCGTGACCTGCCCCCCAGAATGTTCGATGTCTCCCAGCGGATCAGCGCCGCCCTGGAGCAAGAGCCCGTCTACAGGCCCTCCCTGCGCACCTTTATTCAGCCCCTGGGCAAGGTGGCGGTAGCCGCCTCGGTGGCCCTGGTGGCGGTGTTCGGTGTCCAGCAGCTCCAGTACTCAAACCCCCAGTCCCAGCCGTCGCCCCAGGTTGCCGAAGCCGGCAATGGCCTGAGTGGTGCACCCCAGTTCCAACTTCCCGCGGGCTATGACCTTCCCCCCGTAGCGGCCAGAACCGTCAGCGCTGGCCGCGATGCCGAGGCCCAGTCCAGGCCGAGCCTGCTGGTTTCCCGGAACCCGGTGGTGAATCCGGCCAACGAGCAGGAAATCCGCGATTATCTCAATTCCCTGATGGAGCGCCACACCCGCAATGCTGCCTATTCCTCGTCCAATCAGGGTATTCTTCCCCTTGCCCGCCTGCCCCAGGTTGAAGAGGGTCGCCACTGAGTATCGGGTAGCCCTGTGTTGAAATTGGTCCTGCCGCCAGGTCTTGCGAGACTGATTTCGCTATCACTGATTGTCCTTGCCTGTTCGCCCTTCACCGCTGGCGCGATGGACGATGTGGAGCAGGCCCGCAGCCTGCTGCTCAAGATGAGTGCCGCCAACCGGGAACTCGATTACCAGGGGGTGTTCACCTACGAACACGCAGGTGTCCTGAAATCCATCCGCATCACCCATTTGCACAAGGACGGCCTCGAATACGAGCGGCTGGTGTACCTCAACGGTCCGCGGATGGAGGTGGTGCGGGCAGCCATGGCGCCGGAGTGCCGGCGCTGGGGGGACAAGTTCCTCAGTGGCTTGCCCATGCCCTCCGAGTACGTCAGTCACCTGGAAGCCA
>CAZWUP010000359.1:0-2716 GCA_964637045.1 uncultured Porticoccaceae bacterium
GTTTGGCCTTTTCCACCACATTGTCGGCCATGGCCTTGACCTGGCGGTTGGAGGTGCCGCTGGCCACCACCAGGGTATCCATCACATCGGTGAGGGCGGTGACATCCAGCACGGCGATATCCCGGCCTTTGATATCTTCCAGGGCGTCGATGACGATGTCGGTCAGAGTCTTGCTCATTGCTTCTCCACGGGGGTGTCGGTGTCTATAAGGATTGTTCATAAAGGTGGTGGGCGCCAATGTATGTCAGCACCCCGTCGGTGGTCAGGTAGCGGATGGACTCGCCCCGCGCCAGGGCCGCCCGGAGATCGGTGGCGGCCACCGGCAACAGGGTCATCTCGGCGAGATAGACCAGGCCGCCGGCACGGTTCAACAGCGCCTCTGGCTCCGCGGTCCGGTGCTGCGCCAGCCAGGCGGGCAGTTGACCCCCGGCGGGAAGCGTCCAGCCGGGGCGGGCGGCCACCACGATATGGGCGTAATCGAGAAACTCCCGCCAGCGCACCCAGGTGGTGATATTCACCAGAGAGTCCATGCCCAGGCACAGGCACAGGGGCTCGGTGTGGCCCACTTCGGCGCGCAGTTCCCGCAGGGTGTCGATGGTGTAGGACGGCCCCGGGCGCGCCACCTCCCGGCCATCCGCCACCAGGCCGGGCTCACCGGCCACCGCCAGCTCCACCATGGCCAGGCGGTCGGCGGCGGCGGTCCGCGGCGTGTCGCGGTGGGGTGGGTCGCCACTGGGAATCAGCCGCATGGACGCCAGGTGGAGATGCTGTTTCAACTCCAGGGCCGTGCGCAGGTGGCCGATATGAACCGGGTCGAAGGTGCCGCCGAAAATCCCCGTCGCCAAGTTAACTGCGCACCTGGCCGTCGCCGAGAACAATCCATTTCTGGCTGGTGAGCCCCTCCAGGCCCACCGGGCCCCGGGCGTGGATCTTGTCGGTGGAAATGCCGATCTCCGCCCCCAGGCCGTACTCGAAGCCGTCGGCAAAGCGAGTGGAGGCGTTGACCATCACCGAGCTGGAGTCGATTTCGGCGAGGAAGCGCCGGGCGCGGCTGTAGTCCTCGGTGACAATGGCTTCGGTGTGACCCGAGCTGTAGCTGTTGATATGGGCGATGGCGCCGTCGATATCCGCCACCACCACAATGGCGAGGACGGGCGCCAGGTACTCGGTGTGCCAGTCCTCTTCCACAGCTGGGGTGCAGGGGATAATGGCGCCGGTGGCGGCGCAACCCCGCAATTCCACCCCCAGGTCGCCGTAGGCCTTCGCCAGCCTGGGCAGGATGCTCGCCGCCACCCCCTCGGCCACCACCAGGGTTTCCATGGCGTTACACACCCCGTATCTGTGGGTCTTGGCATTGATGGCAATGGCGAAGGCCTTGTCCAGGTCGGCGCGGTCGTCGATATAGACATGGCAGTTGCCGTCCAGGTGCTTGATCACCGGCACCCGGGCATCTCTGCTGATGCGCTCGATCAGGCCCTTGCCGCCCCGGGGTACGATGACATCGACGAAATCGGGCATGGCAATCAGCTCACCGACGGCGGCGCGGTCGGTGGTGGCAATGACCTGGACCGCGGTTTCCGGGAGGCCCGCGGCCGCCAGCCCCTGGCGGATACAGGCGGCAATGGCCTGGTTGGAATGCACCGCCTCGGAACCGCCCCGCAAAATGGTGGCGTTGCCGGACTTCAGGCACAGGCTGGCGGCATCGATGGTGACATTGGGCCGGGACTCGTAAATGATACCCACCACGCCGATGGGTACCCGCATCTTGCCCACCTGGATACCGCTGGGGCGGTAGCGCAGGTCGGTGATCTCCCCCACCGGGTCCGGCAGTGCGGCCACCTGCTGCAGGCCCTCGATCATGGCGTCGATGCCGGCCGGGGTGATTTCCAGGCGCTCCAGCAGGGCAGCGTCGAGACCCGTGTCGCGGCCCTTGGCCATATCCAGGGCGTTGGCTGCCAGCAGGGCCTGACGGCCGCCGTCGAGGGCCTCGGCAATTGCCAGCAGGGCGGCATTCTTGGCGCCGGTGTTGGCCCCCGCCAGTTTGCGGGAGGCGGCGCGGGCATTGGTGCCCAGGGTGCGCATGTAAGCGATGATATCCATTGACGGGCTTCAGGGGACAGGGGTTGAAAGCAGGCCATTATACCGGTACCCGGCGGGGTTGCCACACAGCTAGTTGGTGGTTCCCCCCTGGGCTGTCGCCATCTCCGCCAGGCAGGTGCGCAACACCTCCAGTCTCACCCGGGGGTCGTGCTCGGCGAGCAGGGAGATCTTCACCCCCCCGGGAAGGGGCAGCAGGGTGGCCAGGCGCCAGCTCAGCTCCGCCAGGGTTGGGGGCTCGGCGGGAAACAGATGGTCCACCTGCAAGCCCGCCACCAGCTCGTCCAGCAGCTGGCCCAGGTCTCCCTGGTCTTCCGCCAGGGGCTGGCGGGGCTCCTCGCCACAGGGTTCAAGGTTGGCGACGATCAGGCCGTCGTCCTCCACCCGGGCGTCAAGCACCTGGAAGCGGCGCTCCCCGGCAATGGTAATACCGAGCAGGCCGTCGGGCTGCTGATCGAAATCCACGATCCTGGCCAGGGTACCCCAGGGATAAAACTCCGGGGCCGCCCCCACTTCCCGGCCGCGGACGATGGGCACCACCCCGAAGGGGGTCTGGGTGCGCATGGACTCCCGCACCAGCTTGAGGTAGCGCTGCTCGAAAATACGCAGCTTCATGGCC
>CAZWUP010000360.1:0-2706 GCA_964637045.1 uncultured Porticoccaceae bacterium
GGCTAAACCGGTCCAGCTCCGGCTCCAGGGCTTGCAGGTCCCTGTGGGTGATCCAGCGGTAGTGATCCGCAGGCACCTCCGCCATGTCCCCCAGGCGGTGAAAAAAATGGCGGAGATCTGCTTGATCGGTGGGATGGGCTATCACCAGGCTGCCGCGCCGTTGAAAACCGACCTCTATCGCGCTGTCTCCGCGGAGCTCCGTCAGCCACTGGGGCCACTGGGCCAGTGCCTGCAACCCGGGCTGATACACTGCCCGCTCGGCAGCGATGATTTCGCTACAGGGTGCCACCATGGCGGCGGCGATCAGCCCGGCAGCGTTTTCCCCGTCGCCAGGCCCGTCGTCGAACAGTGTCACCCGGTGGCCCTGGCGCAGCAGCCGCCAGGCCAGCAGACGGCCCACCAGCCCGGCACCGGCGATGCCTATGTTGAGGGAGGCTGGCGGACCGCTATTGATAGAGTTCACTCCCGGCCTCCCGAAACTCCTCCGCCTTCTGCTGCATCTCGCCCTGGATATCCACCAGCCGGATGCTGTCTCCCGCCACCTGGTAGCCATTGGCGGCGGCGTAGTCCCGCACGTCCTGGGTTATTTTCATGGAACAGAATTTCGGCCCGCACATGGAGCAGAAATGGGCCACCTTGGCGGACTCCTTGGGCAGGGTGGCATCGTGGTAGGCGCGGGCGGTGTCGGGGTCTAGCCCCAGGTTGAACTGGTCCTCCCAGCGGAACTCGAAGCGCGCCTTCGACAGGGCGTTGTCCCGCAGCTGGGTGCCCGGATGCCCCTTGGCGAGATCGGCGGCGTGGGCGGCCAGCTTGTAGGTAATGATGCCGGTTTTGACATCGTCTTTATCCGGCAGGCCCAGGTGCTCCTTGGGTGTGACGTAGCAGAGCATGGCGCAGCCGAACCAGCCGATCATCCCCGCGCCGATACCGGAGGTAATGTGGTCGTAGCCGGGGGCGATGTCGGTGGTCAACGGCCCCAGAGTGTAGAACGGCGCCTCGCGGCAGTGTTCCAGCTGCTTGTCCATATTGGCCTTGATCATGTGCATGGGCACATGGCCGGGGCCTTCGATCATCACCTGGACATCGTGGCGCCAGGCGACCTGGGTCAGTTCGCCGAGGGTCTCCAGTTCGCCAAACTGGGCAGCGTCATTGGCGTCGGCGATGGAGCCGGGGCGCAGACCGTCCCCCAGGGAGAAGGACACGTCGTAGGCCTTCATGATCTCGCAAATATCGTCAAAGTGGGTGTAGAGAAAATTCTCCCGATGGTGGGCCAGACACCATTTGGCCATGATCGAGCCTCCCCGGGAGACGATGCCGGTGACCCGGTTGGCGGTGAGGGGCACATAGCGCAGCAGCACACCACTGTGGATGGTGAAATAATCCACCCCCTGTTCCGCCTGCTCCACCAGGGTGTCGCGGTAGATGTCCCAGGTCAGGTCCTCGGCAATGCCGCCGACCTTTTCCAGGGCCTGGTAGATGGGCACTGTGCCCACGGGTACCGGCGAATTGCGGATGATCCACTCGCGGGTCTCGTGGATGTTTTTCCCGGTGGACAAATCCATCATGGTGTCGGCACCCCAGCGGATGCCCCAGGTCAGCTTGGCGACCTCTTCCTCAATGGAGGAGCCGAGGGCCGAGTTGCCGATGTTGCCATTGACCTTGACCAGAAAGTTGCGGCCGATAATCATCGGCTCGAGTTCCGGGTGGTTGATATTGGCGGGGAGAATGGCGCGACCGGCCGCGATCTCGGCACAGACGAACTCCGGTGTGATCTCGCGGGGAATCCCCGCGCCAAAGGCCTGGCCGGGGTGCTGTCTGCCCAAGGCCCCCAACTCCCGCGCCTGCTGTATCCCCATGTTCTCCCGAATGGCCACATACTCCATTTCCGGGGTGATGATGCCGCGGCGGGCGTAGTGCAACTGGCTGACGTTGTGGCCGGGCGTGGCGCGCCGTGGCTGGTGGGTGAGCTCGAAGCGCAGCTCCTTCAGACCCGGGTCTGCCAGGCGGGCACGGGTATATGGGGAGCTGTCGGAGGGCAGGATTTCGGTGTCATTGCGCTCGGCAATCCAGGGTTCACGCAACGCCGGAAGGCCTTTGCGGATATCGATGGCGAGGTCAGGGTCGGTGTAGGGGCCGGAAGTGTCGTATACCCGGATCGGTGGATTCGCCTCCCGTCGCACACCCCCGCCCTTTGCGTCCACCAGGGTAGCGGTTTGCTGGATTTCCCGCATGGCAACCCGAAAGTCGGGACGGGAGCCGCTAACGTAAATCTTGCGGGATGCGGGGAAGGCGGCGAGGGATGCCTGATCGACCTCCGCCTCCCTGCTCAGGATTCTCGGTGTCTCGTCGTATTCCATAGTGTTTCCTCCGGTATCGAATGGTGCCGGGGAAGCCTGGAATAGTGGTGAGATCGTTGTGGAAGGCGAACCGCGGGCGCGAAAAAACGCGACCGCACAGAGATGACTCTCTATCTTGTTTCCTACGCAGGTATAACCCTGATCAGGTTCCACGGGTAATGTCTCAGCCTTTTTCAAGGCACCCCGACAAGAATGCAGAGGGGAGGCTAAACGGTTTTTCCCTTTATGGCAAGGGTGAGCCTTTTCCAATATGAAGTGAGTCTGAAGGGGCGGGTCTCGCGGCCACTGCATGGCGCCGGACACCGTGGCGCGCAGTTACGAGGGCCATAGTGCGCACCCCCGCACGCAG
>CAZWUP010000361.1:0-2700 GCA_964637045.1 uncultured Porticoccaceae bacterium
CGCGACTCGACTACCGCCTGCAGTGGGACTACCGGGAGCGGGACAACCGGGGCCAACCCCTGCTATACGCCGCCAACACCTACAGCCATCTCTACGACCAGCGGCGGCAGCGCCTGAAGGCGGACGCCGGCTATCGCCTGCCGGGGCGGATGCGGGTGCGGGGCGGCCTGGAATTGACCAGCCTGGAACTCACCACCAGAGCCGGTGAACGGTTCACCGACGAGGTGGATGGCACCCGGCTGTGGAGCGAGCTGAGGATGCCCGCCATCGGCCCCCTGAACTGGACCCTGGCGGTGGAAACCAACGGCCGGGACAACAGCCTGTCCCACCCGCGCCTGACGGCACTGGACACCCAGTCCCCGAGCCAGGCCCTGCCGGACTACCTGCTGGCGGGCCGCGACCGCCAATACCAGGTGCGGGGCGACCTGCCCCTGGGGGATACGGTGCTGGTGGCGGCCAGCTACCGCTACCGCAAGGATGATTTCGACAACGACTATTTTGGCCTGCGCCAGCGCACCAGCGACGAGTACACCCTGTCCCTGTCCTGGCAGGCCAGCCGCCATTTGGCACTGGGGGCCCACGGCCTGTACCAGGATTTTCGCCTCGCCCAGGACGGCCTGGAATTCAACCCCACAAGCGCCCCCAGTCACGCCAACGCCCGCTGGCGCCAGACCCTGGTGGACGACAGCAAGGTGCTGGGGGTAAACCTCAACTGGCAGCTGCGGCCAACCCTGGCGGCGACCCTGGACCTCAGCCACAGCGACAACGACAGCAGCTACCGCAACCTGTGGCTGGAGGATGCGGACACCGGAGAGAGGGCCGGGTCCAGCGACCACCTGCCCGGCTACGGGGTCGATGTGCTGCGCCTCGACGCCGCCCTGGCCTGGGACTACAGCCCCCGCACCAGGGTCAAGTTTCGCTACCTGTACGAGCGCTTCAACAGCAGCGACTGGGCCTGGGAGGAGGGGGACTTCAATCGCCTGGCCTTTGCCTGGCACTCACCCAACCACAGCGCCCACGGCCTGCTGGTGGCCGTGCGCTATCAGTTGCGTTAGCGGGATTCACTGCTGGGACTGGGGCCGCCGGGGTGGGCCCTATAAAACCAGGGCCTCCAGCCATGTCGGCTTACGGCTGCGCCTAAGCCGACCTACGTACTACAGCCCCCGCACCAGGGTCAAGTTTCGCTACCTGTACGAGCGCTTCAACAGCAGCGACTGGGCCTGGGAGGAGGGGGACTTCAATCGCCTGGCCTTTGCCTGGCACTCACCCAACCACAGCGCCCACGGCCTGCTGGTGGCCGTGCGCTATCAGTTGCGTTAGCGGGATTCACTGCTGGGACTGGGGCCGCCGGGGTGGGCCCTATAAAACCAGGGCCTCCAGCCATGTCGGCTTACGGCTGCGCCTAAGCCGACCTACGTACTTTCGCCCATGGCAGTGGCTTTAGTTGAGTTTCACGTTGCACGTAGCTGCAGTAACTCTGAGGCTCGGCGGGTCAGGTACGTTATACCTACCGGTGCTCGGATTCAGCACGAATACGTGAAACGTGTTACGTGTTACGTGTTACGTGCAACGTGCAACGTGCAACTCAGAAACGTGCAACTCAGTGATCCCCATGAGGTACTGAATTATTACCTGGTATTTGCGGCTGTGCCCAAGCCGCTTTACGAGCTAGGGTCTGCGGGCCCGGTACATGGCCTCTTCGGAGATTTCGTGGTAATCCATCACGCCGTCCTTGAAGGCCTTCTGGGAGGCGTAGACCCGGGCCGCCAGGGGGTCGGAAGCGGCGATCTCCTCCAGCACCACCGCGGAAATCTCCCGCAGGCGGTCGATGACCTCCCGGGGAAACTGCCGGACCACCACCCCGTGCTTGTCCACCAGCTCGGTGAGGGCCGCGTTGTTGCGGGCGGTGTACTCGTCCAGCATATCCTGATTCACTGCCCGGGCCGCCACTTCCACCATGGCCTGGAGATCCTCCGGCAAACTCTCGAAGGCGTCCTTGTTCACCACCAGCTCGAGGATGGGGCCCGGCTCCTGCCAGCCGGGGTAGTAGTAGTACTTGGCCACCTGGTGAAAACCCAGGGCCATGTCGTTGTAGGGGGCCACCCACTCGGTGGCGTCGATCACCCCGGTCTGCATGGAGGTGTAGAGGTCGCCACCGGCGATGGTCACCGACTGGGCGCCGGCACGGGTCATCACTTCGCCGCCGATGCCGGGGATGCGCATTTTCAGGCCCTTGAGATCCGCCATGCTGTTGATCTCCCGGTTGAACCAGCCCCCCATCTGCACCCCGGTACTGCCCGCGGCAAAGGGGATCAGGTTGAAGGGCGCATAGGCCTCCCGCCACAATTCCAGGCCGCCGCCGTAGTGGAGCCAACCGTTCATTTCCTGGGCGTTGAGGCCAAAGGGGATGGCGGTAAAAAAGGGCGCGGCCACGCTCTTGCCCTTCCAGTAATAGGCGGCGGCGTGGCCCATTTCGGCGGTGCCCTGGGATACGGTGTCGAACACCTCGAGGGCCGGGACCAGTTCGCCGGCGCCGTAGACCCTGATCTTGAGGCGGCCGTCGCTCATCCGCTCCACCATGCGGGCGAAGTTTTCCGGGGCGGTGCCCAGGCCCGGGTAGTTTTTCGGCCAGCTGGTGACCAGCTTCCACTTGAAATTCTGGCGTACCGCGGTGTCGGTTGCCGCCGCCTCGCCACCCCC
>CAZWUP010000362.1:0-2693 GCA_964637045.1 uncultured Porticoccaceae bacterium
CCGGGCTCCTACACCAATCCGATCTGGCCAAAATCAAATTGAAACAGCACTAGTTACGAGATTGCTTCGTCGTTGCACCCCTCGCAATGACAATTAATAAGAGGTTCCATAAGTCAGATTCAAAGGCTACAGGGCCGTGGTAGCCGAGGGCAGAGGTTTCTCAAGCCAGCACCATTCAGCCTAGCATAGTTCTCCCGGGTGGCATCCGGGCCGTCCGCTAAAAAAGCCCCGCGGTGGTCGCCACGGGTGAGACCGGGCCGGCGCTGCTCACAGGTCCAGACTCAATAGCCGGGCCGGGGTGGTGCTGACCATGGTGGTGAGTTCCGACTCCGTCAAGCCCTGGTGCCAGAGGTTTTCGAGAAATTCCCGCAACCCGGCAGCGGGATTGGGCACCGCGGTGGTCCAGCCGTAGTCGGTGGACAGGGTGCAGTGGTCGCAGCTAATATGGCGGATCATCGCCGCCATGGTGGCCGGATCCTTGCCCTGCATGCCCATCACGTCCTTGCAGCTCAGGGCCGTCAGCTCGATGGTGGCCCCCAGCTCAGCCAGCTCCCGGCACTGCTGTGGGCTGAGTTTGGGGCCTGCCAACTCGTCGCCGGCGTGGGTCACCAGCACCTTGCCCCGGCGGGCGAAGGCCTTGACCACCCCGTAGTGTTCCGCCGCGGTGATGTGGCCGGTGGCGAGGACGGCGTCGTACTGCTGTACCAGGCGAAAAATCTCGTGGACAGTGGCGGTGACCTGGTTGTTGTCGTCCACCACGTTCAGCCCCGGGCCGTGAAAGCCGAAGCGCTCGATATTGTGGTCGATATCCTGGCAGCTGTGCACCGTGGGCAGCCAGACGATCCTTGCCCCCAGCATCAGCGCCGCTTCCACGGCGTCAATGTTCAGGCCGCCGCTGGGGTAGTCGGTACAGATGCCGCCAAAGACCTTCAGCTCCGGCACCAGCTGCTGCAGATTGTGGGCGAGGGCAGGGGAGGCAAAGCTGTGGGATTTGAGGACGATGGCCCGGTGACCGCTGGCCTGGGCTTCCCGGGCGGCGTCCAGGCCGGTGACGGCATAGCCCTCGGCGCCGGTATTGCCACCTATGGTATCCGGGCCAAAATGACAGTGCATATCGATGGCGTTTTCTATGCGCAGACCGCTCATGGCTGGTATCCCTGGCTTATTATGGTTGATGTTGAATTGTCCGCCGCTGTGGCGGGCGGGTCAAATGGTGTCGGCAACTATGGACTTTCAATGAACATTCTTGTGCTCAATGTGGGTAGCTCCAGCCTCAAATACGGCCTGATTGACAGCGTCACCGGCCTTGCCCGGTGTCAGGGTATTGTCGAACACAGCGGGCCCGGGGGTGGCCGTGAGAGCCATCAGTGGCGTGGTCCCGATGGGCTGGTGCACCAGCGGGAGGGGGGCCTCGGGGCAATCCATCAGGGCGCGGCATTGGAGATCGTGCAGCGCCACCTGGACACCCTCGCCCGGCAGGGGAACCTGCCCGCCATTGCCGCCATCGGCCACCGCGTGGTTCACGGCGGCGAGGCCTTTGCCGGCCCGGTATTGCTGGATGCCCAGGTGCTGACCGCCCTCCCACAGCTGAACCCCCTGGCGCCCCTCCACAATCCGCCGGCGCTGGCGGTGATCGGGGCGTGCCGCGCCCGGTATCCGGTGCTGCCCCAGGTGGCGGTGTTTGACACCGCGTTTCACCACAGCCTGCCACCCCGCGCCTACCGCTACGGGGTGCCCGATCCCTGGTATGTGGAGCACCGGGTGCGCCGCTACGGCTTTCACGGCATATCCCACCGCCATGTGGCGGGGCGTGCGGCCGACCACCTGGCGCGGCCCCCCCAGTCCCTAAAACTGATCACCCTGCACCTGGGCAATGGCGCCAGCGCGGCGGCCATCGACGGCGGCCTCTGTATTGACACCTCCATGGGCATGACACCCCTGGAGGGGCTGCTGATGGGTGCCCGCAGCGGCGACCTGGATGTGGCGGCAGCGCTGTACGCGGGCCGCAAACTGGGCCTGAATATGGCCGAGCTGGAGCGCCAGCTGACCCGGGACAGCGGTGTCAAGGGACTCTGCGGCACCAGCGATATGCGGCAGGTGATCGAGCGCAGCCAGGGGGGCGACGCGGCCGCGGAGCTGGCCCTGGATATTTACTGCTACCGAATCCGCAAATATATCGGCGCCTACAGCGCCGCCCTTGGCGGCCTCGACGCCCTGGTGTTCACCGCCGGGATTGGCGAGAATGCCCCGGAGGTTCGCGCCCTGGCCTGCGCCGGGCTGGAGTTTCTGGGGGTGCGCATCGACCCGGCCCGCAATGCGGCGGCCAGGGGAGAGACCGGAGGGGAAATCAGTAACATTCACGGCGATGACAGCGGGGTGAGTGTGCTGGTGATTCCCACCAACGAGGAGCTGGAAATCGCCCGGCAGGTGGGGGAGTTGCTCGCTGAAGTGGCGGATAGCTAGGGTTAGGCGCAGCCGTTACCCAGTAAAAGCCGAACTCTGGGCGCACAATCCGATGGCATCCCCGATCAACCATCCCGGATGCCGCCAGCCGGTGCCACCAATTGGGCACCAATACACACCCTTGAGGCCCGACGGGCAATGGAGCAAACCATGACCACCCAACCCCTGGACCCCAGCCAGCTGGACGCCATCCACGGTTACTGGCGCGCCTGCAACTACCTGGCGGCGGG
>CAZWUP010000363.1:0-2653 GCA_964637045.1 uncultured Porticoccaceae bacterium
TGCGCCCGGCATCGTCGCCGTCGAAACAGAAGATCACCTCGGAGGTGTAGCGGAATAGCTTGTCCAGGTGATCGCTGGTGGCGGCGGTGCCCAGCGTTGCCACAGCGTTGTGGATGCCGTGCTGGGCCAGGGCCACCACATCCATATAGCCTTCCACCACCAGCAGGGACGAACTTTCCCGCAGTTCCCGGTGGGCTTCGTGGAGGCCGTAGAGCTCCCGGCCCTTGTGAAACACCGGGGTTTCCGGCGAGTTGAGATACTTTGGTTTGCTGTCATCCAGCACCCGCCCGCCAAAGCCGATGGTGCGGCCCCGGGTGTCGCGGATGGGGAACATGATGCGGTTGCGAAAGCGGTCGTAGACCCGGCTGCTGTCGTCGTCCTTGCGGATCGCCAGTCCGGCCTCCACCAGCAGGGCGACGTCGCTGTCGTCCAGGCAGATGCGGTTGATCAGGTTGTCCCATCCCGGGGGGGCAAAGCCGATGCCGAAGGTGCGGGCAATCTCGCCGCTCAGGCCCCGCTGGCGCAGATAGGTGACGGCGCTGTCCGCCTCCTGGTGTTTGCGCAGCTGCTCCTGGTAGTACTTGTCCGCTTCGGCGAGGATGGCGTAGAGCTTGCGCCGCTTGCCGTCCCGGTGGGCTTCGGCGGTGGACTCTCGGGGCACTTCCATGCCCGCCTGCTGGGCCAGCACCTCTACCGCATCGACAAAGGCCAGGTGGTCGTTGTCCATCACAAAGCCGATGGCATTGCCGCCGGCGCCGCAGCCAAAGCAGTAATAGAACTGCTTGTCGGGACTGACGGTGAAGGAGGGGGTCTTTTCGTTGTGGAAGGGGCAGCGGGCGGAGTAGTTCTTGCCGGACTTGCGCAGGTCGATGCGGGAACTCACCACGTCGACAATATCCACCCGGTCGAGCAGATCGTCGATGAAACGCTGGGGAATTTTCGCCATGGTTGTCTGTGGTGACCTTTGGGCCGGCGCTAGCGGCGCGTGCCGAACATGGTGTTCAGGATAGGCCAGCACCGGCAAATAGCAAACTGCCCTGCGGGGTGACTGCTGGCTGTCGGGTGTCTGGCGGCCCTGTCTGTTTCAGGTTGGCGCTGGTACCGCCCTGTTACTTGAGCCTGGCCTTGACCGCCTGGCCCACTGCGCCCATATCGGCGCGGCCCTGTACCTGGGGCTTGAGGATGGCCATCACCTTGCCCATGTCCTTCACGGCTTCAGCGCCGGAGCTGGCCACGGCCTCCGCCACCAGGGCTTCCAGCTCCGCGGCGGTCAGCGGCGTGGGCATGAATTCCTGGATCACATCCACTTCCGCCTGTTCCTTGTCCGCCAGGTCCTGGCGGTTGGCGTCCCGAAACTGCTTGATGGAGTCGCGGCGCTGCTTGAGCATTTTGTCGAGAATCAACAGCACCCGGTCGTCGTCCACCTCGATGCGCTCATCCACTTCGATGCGTTTGATATCGGCCTGAATCAGGCGGATGGCCCCCAGGCGCTCCTTGTCCTTGGCGCGCATGGCGTCTTTCATGGCCTCTGTTATTTTGCCCTTGAGGGTTTCTGTGCTCATGAGGTGCTCCGTGGTTCTGCTGGGGTGCCGGCGGGGGTCGCCGGCACCCGGTGGTCAGTCCGTGGTGCCGCGCCAGCGGCAGTCGGCGACATCACAGAAAGCAAAAAACGCCGATAGGGATCGGCGTTCTTGTGGTCGGTCAGCAGGGACCGATCAATACATGCGGACGAACTTGCGGGATTCCCGCGATACCTTCTTGGCATGGCGCTTCACGGCGGCCGCTGCCTTGCGCTTGCGCGCCCAGGTGGGCTTTTCGTAGAACTCGCGACGGCGGACTTCCGCCAGGATGCCTGCTTTCTCGCAGGAGCGCTTGAAGCGACGCAGAGCGACGTCAAAGGGTTCGTTTTCTTTAATACGTACTGAAGGCATGTATCCTCTTTCCCGATATTTTGCTGCAAGTTAATGAGTTTTGTGGCAATAGCCACTATCAAGGCCGCGTATTCTATACACTTGCCCCTGTACATGCAAAGGTTTTGTGCTCTCCGGGGCTGGGGCCTAAGCACTTGAAAGCGGGGTGGTTTTGTAGGTTCCCGGCCTTTATCATAGGTGCCCCTGCGGGTTTGCAGGCTATTTTCTCTCACTGGGTTGGCTGAATTGATGCGCGTTTTAGGTATAGAAACCTCCTGCGACGAAACCGGTGTCGCCGTCTACGACAGCGACAGGGGACTGTTGGCCCACGGGCTGTACAGCCAGGTTGAGGTGCACGCCGAGTACGGCGGGGTGGTGCCGGAGCTGGCTTCCCGCGACCATGTGCGCAAGATCCTGCCCTTGATCGACCAGGTGCTCGCCGAGTCCGGTTCCGACAGCGGCAGTATCCAGGGCATTGCCTATACCGCGGGTCCGGGGCTGGTGGGGGCGCTGCTGGTGGGTGGCGCCGTCGGCCGCGCCCTGGCCTACGCCTGGAAGGTACCCGCCATCGGGGTCCACCATATGGAGGGCCACCTGCTGGCACCCATGCTGGAAGCCAGCCCCCCGTCCTTTCCCTTCCTGGCCCTGCTGGTTTCCGGCGGCCACACCCAGCTGGTGGCGGTGGAGCGCATCGGTGGCTACCGAATTCTCGGAGAATCCGTCGACGACGCCGCGGGGGAGGC
>CAZWUP010000364.1:0-2652 GCA_964637045.1 uncultured Porticoccaceae bacterium
CAGCGCCATCGAGGGCATGGAGTCCAGCATGGCCACCATGGCCAGCTACCTGGTGCTGATGTTCTTTGCCGCCCAGTTCATCAACTACTTCGCCTGGAGCCAACTGGGCATCATCTGCGCCATCAAGGGCGCCGCCCTGATCCAGGCCATGGCCCCCGGCACCACCCTGCTGCTGGTGTCCTTCGTGGTGTTTGCCGCCCTCATCAACCTGTTGCTGGGCAGCGCCTCCGCCAAGTGGGCGCTGCTGGCCCCGGTGTTTGTCCCCATGTTGCTGCTGTCGGGGATCTCCCCTGAGGCCACCCAGGCCGCCTACCGTATCGGCGACAGCACCACCAATATCATCACCCCCCTGATGCCCTACTTCGGGGTGGTGGTGGCCTTCGCCCAGAAGCACGACAAAAACGTGGGCATCGGCACCATTATCGCCACCATGCTGCCCTACAGCATCGCCCTGCTGGTATCCTGGTCCCTGTTGCTGGCATTATGGATTGGCCTCGACCTGCCCCTGGGGCCGGGGGCGAGTATTTTTATTGGATAACGCCATGGATACCGATAACGAATGGGAAGAGTGGGGCAAAACCGACCCCTATTTCAGCGTACTGACCAACCCCAAGTTTCGCCGCCAGGTGCTCACCGAGGAGGCCAGGGAAGAGTTTTTCAACTCCGGGCGGGAGGACATCAACAAGGTGATGGCCATCTGCCGCCAGCACCTCGACCCCGCATTCGCCCCCCGCCGGGCGCTGGATTTTGGCTGTGGTGTTGGGCGCCTGGTGGTTCCCCTGTCCCGCCTCGCGGCACAGGTGGTCGGCCTGGATGTGTCGCAATCCATGCTTGCCGAAGCCTCGGCAAACTGCGCGCGCTTCGGCATCGACAACGTGGAGCTGGTGAAATCGGACGACGACCTCAGCAATCTCCGCGGCACCTTTGATTTCATCCACTCCGTTATCGTACTCCAGCACATCCCCGTCGACCGCGGCCAGCGCATATTCAACAACCTGGTTGCGCGACTCGATCCCGGCGGCATCGGGGCAATCCAGCTCACCTACGGCAAGGCCTACCACCCCGAGTCCGACGGTCTGCCGCCGGCACCGCCACCCCCAGCGCAACCCAAAGCCAGGGGCTGGGGACTGTTGAAGACCAAGACCAGGTCTGTGTTGACGGCCAAAATCCCCGGCGCGGACCCCCAAATGCAGATGAACCCCTACAACCTCAATCGGATCATGTTCAGCCTCCAGCGCGCCGGGGTCAGCAGCCTCTTCCAGGAATTCACCGACCACGGCGGCGAACTCGGGGTTTTCCTCTATTTCCGCAAGGACCTGTAGAAAGGGGGTCCCCACAGCGGCCAGGGAGTCCCTCGGCCCCTGGCCGTTGTCCGCCCCGGGAACGGACAACGGCCAGGCTTGACAGCCGTGCTATACTCCGTACCCATTTTGCCTTACCCCTGTTCCCCCATGTCCGCAGCCACTGGCCAACCCAAAGCCCTCTACGACCACCGCAAATACTGGGCGGAGTGCTTCGGCAGCGCGCCCTTTTTGCCCATGTCCCGGGAGGAGATGACAGCGCTCGGCTGGGACAGCTGCGACATCATCATCGTTACCGGCGACGCCTATGTGGACCACCCCAGCTTCGGCATGGCGGTGATCGGCCGGGTGCTGGAGGCCCAGGGCTTTCGGGTGGGGATCATTGCCCAGCCGGACTGGACCAGCAAGGCGGACTTCCAGCGCCTGGGCAAGCCCAACCTGTTCTTCGGGGTGGCGGCGGGGAATATGGATTCAATGATCAACCGCTATACCGCCGACCACAAAATCCGCCGGGATGACGCCTACACCCCGGGCAATGTGGGGGGCAAGCGCCCGGACCGGGCGGTCACCGTCTACGCCCAGCGCTGCCGGGAGGCCTTCAAGGGGGTGCCGGTCATTATCGGCGGCATCGAGGCCAGCCTGCGCCGCATCGCCCACTACGACTACTGGAGCAACAAGGTCAGGCGCTCCGTGCTGTTCGACTCCAAGGCCGACCTGCTGTTCTACGGCAATGCGGAGCGCGCCATCGTCGAGTTCGCCCAGCGCCTGGCCCAGGGCGAGAGTGTCGACGATATCCGCGACATTCGCGGCACCGGGTTTCTCCGCAACACCCTCCCCGAGGGCTGGCTGGAAATCGACTCCACCGAAGTGGACCGGCCGGGCCAGGTGGAGGCCATACCCAACCCCTACCAGGATACCAGCGAGCTGCGGGACAACAGTGGCGGCGCGCCCCCCTGCGCCACCGCCGCCAGCGAGCCCGAGGTGGAGGAGCGGGTGGTGCAGCTGGTGGATCTGGCGGACCGCAAGCTGAAGCGGGCCTACCGGGAGCGCAGCTATATCCGCCTGCCCGCCTACGAGCAGGTGCGGGACGATCAGGTGCTCTATGCCCACGCCTCACGGATCCTTCACCTGGAAACCAACCCCGGCAACGCCCGGCCCCTGGTCCAGCGCCACGGCAACCGGGACCTGTGGCTAAACCCGCCGCCCATTCCCCTGACCACAGAAGAAATGGACTGGGTATTCGACCAGCCCTATGCCCGGGCACCCCACCCCAGTTACGGCGACGCCAAGATTCCCGCCTGGGAGATGATCCGCTTCTCGGTGAACATCATGCGGGGCTGCTTCGGCGGCT
>CAZWUP010000365.1:0-2639 GCA_964637045.1 uncultured Porticoccaceae bacterium
GGGGGAGGTAATCAAACAGTCTGCGCAACGGGGTCGGAATGGCGACGGTGAATATCAAAAGCGGACCCCGGGGGTGAAGTTGTTGAAAACGGGCGTGATTCTGGTAGTATGCGCGCTCCGTATCACAACGGCATACGGTGCCCGGCAAAATTGCAGGTTGCAAAAGTAAATGACCGGGTGGCGGTATGCAAGCACCGAGGTAGCACATGAAAACTGATATTCACCCCAACTACGGCACCATGACCGCCAATTGCAGCTGTGGCAACAAGATCGAAGTCGGATCAACCCTGGCCACCAGCATCCACGTGGATGTGTGCTCCCAGTGCCACCCTTTCTATACCGGCAAGCAAAAGACCGTCGACGTTGGTGGCCGCATCGATCGCTTCAAAAAGCGCTTTGGTGCCACCCTCAGCAGCAAATAAGCGGGTCAGCTTGCCCGCCTGCAAAACGCCCCGGTTTTTCCGGGGCGTTTTTGTTTTCGTCCTGGGTTGCCTGGTGGCGGGTGTTGTCGCCGCCGCCAGTCCCGCCAGCCACCCGTCCTGTTCCCTCGCCTCCCTACCCGGCCACCGGCAGCAGGAGCGGGTAGCCGTCGCCAAGGTCACCGATGGCGATACCCTGGTGCTTGTCGACGGCCGCAAAGTTCGCCTGATCGGGATTAACGCCCCGGAACTCAATCCGGGGGGGCGGCCCCAGCCCCATGCCCGCGGGGCCTCGAACCTGGTGCGCCAGCTCG
The DNA here is from genome assembly GCA_964637045.1 of uncultured Porticoccaceae bacterium. Taxonomy (GTDB): domain Bacteria; phylum Pseudomonadota; class Gammaproteobacteria; order Pseudomonadales; family Porticoccaceae; genus CAYXXZ01. The sequence goes on from CAZWUP010000365.1 coordinate 734, forward strand.
TCGCCGACAAGCCCGTGACCCTGGTGGCGGGGGCTGAATCCCGCGACCGCCACGGTCGCACCCTGGCCCATCTGTTTACCGCCACCGGCCTCAGCCTGGAGGCGGAGCTGTTGCGCGCCGGTCTGGCATGGCATGTCACTGTACCCCCCAACCTGGCGCTTGCCGATTGCCTGGCGGCCGCCGAGGAACACGCCAGGGCCCGGGGACTTGGGGTTTGGCGTCAACCCGCCACCGCGGTTGAGGATGTCGCCACCGGTGGCTTCCAGCGGCTGCGGGGAAAGGTCACCAGGGTGAGCTTCGGGCGCAGCTGGTACCTGAGTCTGGACGGTCGGGTGGCGGCGGTGGTGGCGGCAAAGAACCAGCGCCATTTCAGCCGCGCGGAGTTGCAGCGGCTGGCGGGGCGGACGGTGGAAATTCAGGGCTGGGTATACCCCAGCCGCAGCAAAAAATACGAACCCTGGCGGGTTCAGCTCACCACACCCCATATGCTTCGCGAGCGGCCCTGACTTCGCTCAGGAGCTGCCCAGCAGGCGCATTGGCGAGACCCGCAACACCTTGCGGCTGCCCAGGTAGCCGGCGCCGGCCACCAGGGAGGCCATGGCCAGGGGGATCACCAGCCACAGTGCCGGACTGGGACTGTAGGTCATGGCAAACACCTGGCGGTAGATCACCGCGGTGGCGATGTCGGCGCCGACGATGGCCAGCAGCCCGGCAAACAGGCCGATCAAGCCGAACTCCAACAGATAGGCGCGCTTGAGGTATTGGCGGCTGGCCCCCATCGCCCGCATCAGGGCGCCTTCCTGGATGCGTTCGTCGGCGGTGGTCTGCAGGGTGGCAAACAGCACCGCAAAGCCGCTCAGCAGGACAAACCCCATAATCATCTCCACCGACAGGCTGACCTGGGCGAGGATCAGTTGCATCCGCTGGAGGATGGATTCCACTTCGATCAGAGTGAGGGCGGGAAACTCCGCCAGCAGGGCCTTGATCAGGGTGGCGTCCTCCGGATCGAGGTGAAAGCTGGTGAGGTAGGTGGTGGGCAGGTTGCCCAGCTGCTGCTGGGAAAAGACCAGGTAAAAATTGGGGGAAAAGGATTCCCACACCACCGACCTTAGGCTGGTGATCACCGCGTCAAAGCGCTGGCCGTTGACATCCATGGTCAGGGTGTCCCCCAGGCCCACATCCAGGCGGCTGGCGTACTCAACCTCCATGGATATGCCGTTGTCCCGGGGAGGCCAGGTGCCCGCCAGCACCTGGTTGTCGGCGGGCAGGGTCTCTGCCCAGGTCAGGTTCAGCTCCCTGCGGTCATCCCCTCCCTTGCGCACCGCCTCCGGGTCGCCGTTGATGGCCAGCATGCGCCCCCGCACCACGGGGTAGAGGGGTTTGAGTTCAGCCCGGGCGGACACCAGGTGGGTGAAGTCCGCCACCTGGTGGGGAAAGATATTGAAGGCGAAGTGATTGGGGGCGTCCTCGGGCAACTGCACCCGCCACTCCTCCAGCAGTCCCGAACGCAGTTGAGTAACAGTGATAACCAGCATTATGGTCAGGCCAAAGGCCATGATCTGGCTGGTGCTGGTGGCGGCGTGGCTGGCGATATTGCGCAGCCCCCGGCCCAGGTGGCCGCGCTGGGGGCCGATGGTGCCCTTCAGGCGCAACAGGCCGCGGTAGATGATCCAGCCCAGGACAAACAGCACTGCGGCGGTGGCGAGCAAGATGAGCAGGATATCCGGCAGGTCGTCGAACAACAGCCACAGCAACAGTCCCTGGGACGCGGCGGCCAGGCCGTACACCAGCCACACCGACACTGGCACCGGACTCAGATCCCGGCGCAACACCCGCAGCGGCGGTGTGCTGGCCAGGCGCAGCACCGGGGGCAGGGCGAACCCGGCGATCAGCAGAAAGGCCGATC
>CAZWUP010000366.1:0-2625 GCA_964637045.1 uncultured Porticoccaceae bacterium
TCGATCAGGAAGTCCCCGTCATCCTTCCAGTCAAAGCTGACCTTGTCCCCACCCTGGCCGGGGTCGGCGGTGTCCGGCGGGGGGACTTGAATGTCCGGCGGGGCTTCCCCCAGCAGGTGATCAATGGCGTTGAAGGCCTTGAGGCACACGCCGCATCGGACCATGCCAGCGGCGGCCCCCAGCTGGCTGCGGGAGACACGGAAAGCGGTTTGGCAGTGGGGGCAGCGGGTTTTCAGGTCGCTTGTCACCGGGCTCAATCCCTCGTGTGAAAGGTCCGTGGTGGAGCTTGGTGGGCGGTCAGCCCAACTTTATCCCATCGAGGCGGGCCCAGTCGTCTGCCAGGGTCACCGGTGAAAAGCTGACGTCGGGGTAGGCGGCGGTGACAGCATTTGCCTGGTGGCCCATGATTCCCGACAGGCACAGTCTGCCCCCGGCCCGGGTGAGGCCGCCGAGGCGGGGGGCCAGGTCGATCAGCGGCCCGGCGAGAATATTGGCCACCACAATATCCACTGGTTGCTCCGGCACCCGCTCCGGCAGGCAGGCCAGCAGGCGTTCTTCTGGCAGTCGGTTGCGGGCCAGGTTGTCCCTGGTGGCCAGCAGCGCCTGGGGGTCGTTGTCCACCGCGATGACCCTGGCCGCCCCCAGCAACAGGGCGGCAATGCCGAGAATCCCCGAGCCGCAGCCGTAGTCCATCAGGGTCTTGCCCCGCAGGTCGATGCCGTCCAGCCATTGCAGGCAGAGGAAGGTGGTGGGGTGGGTGCCGGAACCGAAGGCCAGGCCCGGGTCGAGGATCAGGTTGACTGCGTCCGGGTCCGGGGGCTCCTGCCAGCTGGGGCAGATCCACAGCCGCTCGCCGCAGCGCAGGGGCTGAAAATGCTCCATCCAGACCCGCTCCCAGGGCTGGTCTTCAACCCGCTCCCAGTGGCAGTCGGCCGCAGCCAGGCCGAGGCTGGCCATCACCAGGTCCGGGTCGATGCCGGTGTCGAACAGGGCGCTTACCCGCACCGTCTCCCACAGCGGGGTCTCCCCCACTCCGGGTTCGAGGATGGGGTTGTCGGCCTCGTCGGCGAGGGTGACAGACACCGCGCCCGCGGCCAGCAGATTGTCTTCCGCGGATTCGGCGTCAGCCCTGGGGGTGGTGAGGTGCAGCTGCAGCCAGGGCACTGCTCAGAGACTCAGCTTCTTCTCGAGATAATGGATATTGACGCCGCCCCGCTTGAAGCCTGCGTCAAGCACCAGATCCCGCTGCAGCTCGGTATTGGTCTTGATGCCGTCGATCACCAGTTCGTCCAGGGCATTGCGCATCCGCGCCAGGGCGGTGTCCCGGTCGCGGCCGTGGGTGATCACCTTGGCGATCAGGGAGTCGTAGTTGGGGGGCACCGCGTAGCCGGAATAGAGGTGGGAGTCCACCCGGACGCCGTTGCCGCCCGGGGGGTGGAAATTGGTCACCCTACCCGGGCAGGGCATGAAGGTGCGCGGGTCCTCGGCGTTGATGCGGCACTCAAAGGCGTGGCCGCGGAAGATCACGTCCTCCTGGCGAATGCTCAGGGGCTGGCCGCTGGCAATCAGCAGCTGCTCGCGGACGATGTCGACGCCGGTGATCATCTCGGTGACCGGGTGCTCCACCTGGACCCTGGTGTTCATCTCGATAAAGTAGAAATGGCCATCCTCGTAGAGGAATTCGAAGGTGCCCGCGCCGCGGTAGCCGATATCGATACAGGCCTTGACGCAGGCGTCGTACACCCCCTGGCGGGCAGCGTCGGGAATGCCGGGGGCCGGAGCCTCTTCCAGCACCTTCTGGTGGCGGCGCTGGAGGGAGCAGTCCCGGTCCCCCAGGTGGATGGCGTGGCCCTGGCCGTCCGCCAGCACCTGGACTTCCACATGGCGGGGATTTTCGAGGTATTTCTCGATATACACGGTGGCGTCGCCAAAGGCGGATTTGGCCTCGGACTGGGTCACCCCCACCGCCTTCAACAGGTGGGCCTCGCTGTGGACCACCCGCATCCCGCGGCCGCCGCCACCGGCGGCGGCCTTGATGATCACCGGGTAGCCGATTTGCTTGGCCACGGCCCTGGTGTGTTCCGGGTCGTCGGTGATGGGGCCGTTGGAGCCGGGCACCGTGGGCACCCCCGCCCGGCGCATGGCGTTGATGGCGGAGACCTTGTCGCCCATCAGGCGGATCACATCCGGGGTGGGGCCGATGAAGATAAAGCCGCTCTCCTCGACCCGCTCGGCAAAATCGGCGTTTTCCGCCAGGAAGCCGTAGCCCGGATGCACGGCGATGGAGTCGGTGATCTCCATGGCGCTGATGATGGCGGGAATATTGAGGTAGCTGTCGGTGGAGGGGTTGGGGCCGATGCAGATAGTCTCATCCGCCAGGCGCACGTGTTTGAGGTCGGCGTCCACCTTGGAGTGGGCGGCGACGGTGCGGATGCCCAGCTCCTTGCAGGCGCGGAGGATGCGCAGGGCGATCTCGCCGCGGTTGGCAATAAGAACTTTGTCCAGCATGATGAGGGCTCGTCTGTCAGATGATGGTCAGGATGGGCTGATCGTATTCCAGGGGTTCCCCGTCTTCCACCAGGATGGCCCCTATGGTGCCGGCCTTGTCGCACTCGATCTGGTTCA
>CAZWUP010000367.1:0-2622 GCA_964637045.1 uncultured Porticoccaceae bacterium
CTTTGGCCTGATTACCGGCGTCGCCGGTTTTGTCGCCACCCTGGCCTGGGGCTATATTGCCGAACTGGCTGGGCGCGGCCATTACCGGCGTCCGCTGCGGATCACCGCCGGTGCCTGCGCCCTGGCCGCCCCCCTGTATATCCTGGCCTGGACCATCGGCAGCACGGCGGTGATGCTGGCGGCCTTTACCCTGGCCTGGATCATGACCGCCGCCTACCTGCCCATCAGCAACGCCACCATCCAGAATATGGCGCCGCCAAAATTGCGGGCCCTGGCGGCCTCCCTGGTGGTGCTGTCCATGAGCGCGGTGGGCAATGTTACCGGCGCCACCCTCAGCGGGGTGCTCAGCGACAGCCTGCAACAGGTCCACGGCGCCGACGGGCTGCGCATCGCCCTCAGCATCGTCGCCGCCTTTGGCCTGGTGGCGGCTCTCTGCTACTGGCGGGCGGCGGCAAAAATGCCTCCCCCCGTGGAACACTGAGGGCGCGGCCACAGGCGCTGCTGAACCGCGGGGGGAGTCCGTTGCCCGCGGTTGGGACCATGTGGCTCCGGTACCGCTTTCCGCGGCCCGCACCGGCGAGGTGCTTTATCGGCGAGCCCAACTCAGGCACACTGGGACCATGACACCCATTCCCTTTGCCAACAGCTATAGCCAACTGCCCGCCAGATTCTATTCCCGGGAGCAACCCACCCCGGTGGCCAGCCCGGTGCTGATCCGCGCCAACCACGGGCTGGCCAGGCTCCTCGGCATCGACCCTGACTGGCTGGCATCACCCGAGGCGGTGCAGGTGTTTGCCGGCAACCAACTGCCCCCCGGCGCCGAGCCCATTGCCACGGTCTACGCCGGCCATCAGTTTGGCGGCTGGAATCCCCAGCTCGGCGACGGTCGCGCCATCCTCCTCGGCGAAGTGGTGGCCGCCGATGGCCACCGCTACGATATTCAACTCAAGGGCGCCGGCCCCACCCCCTACTCCCGGGGCGGCGATGGCCGCTCCCCCCTGGGGCCGGTGGTGCGGGAATACCTCGTCAGCGAGGCCATGGCGGCCCTCGGCATACCCACCACCCGCAGCCTGGCGGCGGTGACCAGTGGGGAGCCGGTGTATCGCAACTCGGTGTTGCCCGGCGCCATCCTGACCCGGGTCGCCAGAAGCCATATTCGAGTGGGCCACTTCCAGTACTTTCTTGCCCGCAAGGATGAGGAGGCCATACAACTGCTGGCAGACCACCTGATTGCCCGCGACTTTCCCGAGGCCCTGGAGTCCGCCAACCCCTATCGGGAACTGCTGGCCGGCGCCATTGCCCGCCAGGCCCGGCTCATTGCCCAGTGGCAATTGGTGGGCTTTATCCACGGGGTGATGAATACCGACAATATGTTGATTTGCGGCGAGACCGTGGACTACGGCCCCTGCGCCTTTATGGACAGCTACCACCCGGACACCTGTTTCAGCTCCATCGACCACGGCAAGCGCTACGCCTACAAGAACCAGCCCGCCATCGGCCACTGGAATCTGTCCTGGCTGGCCCAATCCCTGCTGCCCCTGCTGGACCAGGACGAGGAGCGGGCCATTGCGGCCGCCCAGGAGGCTCTCGACAGCTTCAGCCAACTGTACCAGCACGCCTATACGGCGGGTATGCACCGAAAATTTGGCCTGGAGAGCCCGTCCCGGGAGTCCCACCAGTTTATCGAGGATTTCATGGCCCAGCTGGCAAGCGAGGGCCTGGACTACACCCTGGCCTTCCGCCACCTGGCGGATCTGACGGACAGCAGCGACGGCGGCGGTGTTGAATTTTCGTTCCCCGAATCCTTTACCGGACTGCTCGGCCAGTGGCGAAAGCTCTGTGGCCAGGGGCAACAGACCCCTCGCCAGCGGCAGCTGGCCATGTATCTGGTCAATCCCGCGGTTATTCCCCGCAATCACCTGGTGGAGGAAGCCATTCGCGCGGCAGAGGACAAGGGTGACTTTGCCCCCTTCCATCAACTGCTCGAGGTGCTGGCAACCCCGTTCCAGCTGGATCCCGAAAACAGCCGCTATACCCTGCCTCCACAGCCCCACCAGGTGGTTCACAAGACCTTTTGCGGCACCTGACTCCCCCCGTATCAGGGGGGCCATTCAAGGTCAGGGCGGCAAGGTGGCCGTCGGTGAACTGGGTTGCGGTGGGTAGAGAATCAGTTCGGGCTGTCCATATAGGCTCTGGCGGCCGCCATCACGGCCCGGCCGGTGGCGGTCAGGTCGCCGTGAGCGGCCACCACGCCGTATCCGGCCTCGAAATTCTCCCGATCCGCAACCAGGGCCTGCTCGGCAATGGCACGGCCCTGCTCGTCCAGCAGCCCACTGGCCAGCAGTCGCGCCATGGCCCAGTGCATGCGCGCCGACACATAGGTGGCGTGGTAGATGCCGTCCATGGGCCGTGCATCCACCCGCAGAGGAGACTCGTAGAGGGTTTCATCGTCGTTGTTGACCAAGGCCTCGTCGCAGGCGTAGCCAAACAGCAACATATGGGCACTCTCGTGGGCCAGCACCTCCACCATGGCAATATCGTTGTCATGGGACTCGGCATTGAGAAAGAGCGCGCCCCACAGCATATAGGAAGAGCCGCCGTCGAACTGGTAGTCGGCTGAGG
>CAZWUP010000368.1:0-2604 GCA_964637045.1 uncultured Porticoccaceae bacterium
CGCGAAACCCCGCTCGGCGAGTCTGGCAAGTTGGAATTGCAGAGCGCTGTACATGGGTTGGCACCGGGAAGGGGCGGTGGCGTCGGGGCAGATAACCGACTCTATGTTCGTTGCCGGGGGCTGTCAATTGACGCCCCCGGAGCTATAGGGGTTGGTAGACCGCGCTTGCCGCCGATACGGCGCGTCCGCCGTTGCCCTCGTCCGCGAGGGTCAGGCGCACCGCCAGCTGTCCCCCGGGGCTGGCGATTACCTCGCCCCGTGTCCGGAATGGCCCGGTCTTGCCCCGGGCGACAAACATCACCTGCCAGTGGCGGATGGCAATGGGCCTGCCCGCAGCCGCCCGGTGGGCCAGGTCGCTGGCGGCGGTTTCGAGGGCGATATGCTGGGGCCCGAGGTGGAGGGCGGCGTCGGGGGATGCGGTGCCGCTGTCGAGGGCCGGCAGCTGCCACTGGCCGTCGCCCAGGGGCGCGATCCTGAACACCTGGTGCAGGCGCGGCATGTCCGGCCGATCCTCCACCGCAAGGGGCGGGTTGTCCACCGGCCTGTAGCCGGGGGGCGGCGTGCCGAGGCTCACGGCGGTGCCGCTCGACAGGGCAATGACCCGCTCGGGGTTGGCGTCATCGACGATCAGGGAGCGGGAAAAACCCATGGCGCGGCCGAGCTTGATGGTTTCGGGCAGTACCCGGACACGGTTTACCCCCCGGGCGTCGTCGAGGATCTCGATGCTCGCGGTCACGGGATTGGGGATATACAGGTCGTCGTGCATGCCCCCGGACTCCGCCGCCGCTATGGCCAGGGGGGCCGCCATCACCGCCCCCCGGCTGTCCCGCATGTCGTGGCGCAGGGGCATGGTGATACACGCCACACCCCGGTCCAGCACCGGATTGACCCGCCCCAGGTAGCGGTAGGTGAGCAGGGTGGTCCAGGTGTCGGTGAATTGCGCCCAGTAGGCGCTATCCCCCGTGGCGCGGATATCGGTGGGTGAGGACATGGGTTTTCCAGGGTTGTTATCACTGCCGCCACTGTAGCGCACCGGCCCTCGTTGTGCTTCAGGTGCGCCCCGGGCAATGGCCCGGGGACCGCCAGGGATAGCTCGGTGGCCGGATTTGATAGCGCCATCCTGCGCCGGGCCCGCTACCATGGCCCCGTGGAAGCATTGGCGTTTGACTCGCTGGCGATTGAATGAACCCGACTGTCCATAACTAAAAATTAGAGCGAGAAAATTCCATGCAGCACCACGAATCCCCCGGCTACGCCCGCTACGTGCTGGCCGTCATGACCCTGACCTACACCTGCAGCTATATCGACCGCTACATCCTCTCGGTGCTGGTGGAGCCCATCAAGGCGGAGTTCGGTGTGTCCGATACGCTGATGGGGCTGTTGGGTGGCTTCGCCTTTGCGCTGCTCTATACCCTGGCGGGGATTCCCATCGCCCGCTGGGCGGACCGGGGCAATCGCCGCACCATCATCGCCCTCGGGGTAACCGCCTGGAGCCTGATGACGGTGGCCTGCGGGTTCGCCCGGAGTTTTTTCCAGCTGGCCCTGGCGCGGGTTGGCGTGGGCCTCGGGGAGGCGGCCTGCACGCCCCCCGCCCACTCCCTGCTGGCGGATTATTTCCCGCCGGAGAAGCGCGCCACGGCCCTCGCGATCTATTCCATGGGGATTCCCTTCGGGGTGATGTTCGGCTTTCTCGCCGGCGGCTGGATCGCCCATTTCTTTGACTGGCGCACCGCCTTTCTGGTGGTGGGCGCCCCTGGGTTGCTGCTGGCGTTGGTGGTGCACTTCACCGTTCGCGAGCCCGCCCGGGGCAGGCTGGATACCGTGGCCCCGTCGGCCCCGTTCAGCCTGCGGGAGACCTTGGGGCTGATCTTTCGCCACCGGGCGCTGTTGCTCATCCAGCTGGGGGGCGCCTTCTACGCCATCGCCGGCTATGGCCTGTCGTTCTGGATCGCGCCCTTTTTCGCCCGGGTCCATCAATTGCCCTTGAACGAACTGGCCAGCTGGCTCGCCCTCGGGGCTTTGGTCGGCGGTGTTGGCGGTTCCTTTGCCGCCGGTTGGGTGGCGGATCGCCTCGGCCGTCGCGGCCTGCGCTGGTATTTCCTCACCCCCGCCATCGCCCTGCTGGTCGGCATCCCGGTCACCGTGGTGATGCTGACGGTGGCGGACCCGCGCATCGCCCTGGCCCTGTTCCTCGTCCAGCAATTCACGTTTTTCTGCTACAGCGGGCCCATCTACGCGGTGATGCAGTTCCTGGTGCCGTCCACCATGCGCGCCATGGTGGTGGCGGTGCACCTGTTCGTATTGAACCTCGTGGGTCTCGGCTTTGGCCCCTTGCTGATCGGCATGATGAACGACGCCTTTGCGGTGAGCCTCGGCAGCGACGGCGCCATTCGCCAGTCCCTGCTGGTGATCACCCTCGGCACCCTCGTCAGTGTGCTCTGTTTCTGGCTCGCCGCCGGCAAACGCGACGGCAAGCCCATTGCGGTGCCGATCCCGGCCCGCTGACTTTTCCCTGTGATGGAGACCCGACCATGATCAAGCACCTTTCCATGAAACCCACCGGCTGGTTCCAGGTGGGGTGGAGCGAGGAAATTCCCCCCGGTG
>CAZWUP010000369.1:0-2597 GCA_964637045.1 uncultured Porticoccaceae bacterium
GCAGTCCCGCCGGTTGCAGGGAATGTCCCGCAGCTCCCGCACCAGCTCCTCGGTTTTGGGAAACTGGTGGTACACCCAGGGCGCCAGCACGGAGTTGCCCCCCGACACCCGCAGCCACGCCAGGGCATAGGCAATGGGCCAGTGCCACGCCGAAGAGTACAGATCCCCCGCCAGCAACTGGTCCAGGCGGGTGCGGCACACCTTGAGGTCCCGCGACAGGCCCGGGTCGGACTCCCGCAGCAGGCCCGGGATCAACGCCGCCACTTCCCCCAGTGGCAGTGGTGGCTGTCCCGTCAACGCGGCAAAAAATGCGCCGCTCCCGCTATCGGGATCCGCTCCGCTCAAGCCCTGATAACACAGCAGCTCCTCCCGGCGCTGCTGGCCGAGGTGTCTGAAGGCCAGTTGCTGGTCACCGAACAACGCCCAGCTGGCGCGACAGTCCGCCAGGGGCGAGTTGAGACTGTCCCGCACCAACTTGTAGTCCTTGATCAGGCGGTGGTAGGGGTTTTGCGGAAAGGCCAGCGGCGACAGCAACAGGGTATCGATGACCGGCAGATGGAATAGCTTGAGGGCATCGCCGCACTGTTCGAGCACCGGCAGATCATGGGCCAGAATATTGTGGCCCAGCAGGCAGTCGGCACCATCGCTCAAGGTGTCGAGCTTTGCCAGGGCCCGCTCGAGGGGCAGTGACCTGTTGACCTGTAGCTCCAGCTGCTCCCCGGTATCAACCCGCAGCGCCCCCAGTTTGAAAATGCGTTCGGGGGGTTGTCCCCCTGGGGAGTGGCTGGTTTCCAGATCGACAACCAGCGCTGATGAGGGGTAGCCAGCCATGGGGTCAGGATGCACCGGGCCCGTCGCCCGGCGCGCCCGTGGCCGTTGGCGGTCGCTGTTGTGGCAGCTGGTCGCGCGCAGCCGGCGGTGGCTCGGGCCCGGTGGTGGAGGGGTTGCAACGGGCTTGCTCAGGGGGGTGGATAGGTCGCAACTCCAGGGTGGCCGGCGTCGGGCTTTTTGATGGCCAATCAGACGTATTTGTGCCAATCGCGATGGTAGCCATTCTTTTATTGCGCCTCTCTCAATTCATGGCGTCAGGGGTAGCACCAGGGTGAGGGGGTGGTCCCGGCAGGTGACGAAACCCCAGCGCCGATAGAATGCCACACTGCGGTCGTCAAGGGCATGGACCAGCATGCCGCAGGCGGCAATCTGGCGGGATGCCTCAATGGCGCGAATTGCGGCATCCTGTAGCAAGTCGGCGCCCAGCCCCCGGCCTTGACAGGCTTTGTCGACGGCCAGGCGGCCCATCAGAATGACGGGGATGGGGTCTGGCAGGCCCTTGCGGGCCCTGGCGCTGCCGCGCAGGTGGGGGCGGATCAACGCGCCGGAACTGAGGCAGTAGTAAGCCACCACCCGCTGGGCGGTATCGCTGATGACATAGGTGGTGGCTGTGCGCTGACGGGCGAGGGCCTGCTCCCGCAGCCAGCGATCCAGGGTCGGCTTGCCGCTGTCAAAGGCATCGAGAAGGTGGTCTGGTGTCAGCGCTTGTGGGGCTCTGATTGCCATTGGGGCCGCCGTGCCATCAGTTCTGCACTGAGAGGATTGTCACTCAGTCGCTGGTTCAAGACTTCCCGCACCTGATTGTAGCCCGCTTCCGTCAATTCAAAGACCCGTTGGTCGAGCAGCGCTTCCAGGGCCTTGTCCCGGGCGGCCTCGAGCATAAAGGCGGTACGGTCCTTGTGAACTGCTCGGGCACCGGCATCGATAAGCTCGCACAGTTCTTCCGTCACCCGCAGATTGATGCGGCGGGCGGCGGTTTCCTTGCCCGGGGCGCCACGGGCGGTTGAGGCCTTGGATTCGGTGGTGACCATGGGCCTCCCTCCTGATTCTGTGGTTACGATGTGTGTACAAAAATAGCATGTCCGCGGCAATTGCCAAGTCCTGTATGGTCCGCCAGCCTGGCAGGGCGGGCCGGGAGAACCCCGAAACCCCATCGGCCCTGCCCTGGGGCGGGGCGCTGAAATGGCGGTCTCCGACGGGCTGTCAAGGGCTGGCGGGAACCCGCCCCCGGTGCTACCCTCTCGCCCTTGCCCGACTGCCAATTGCCCAGAGACGCCATGCCCGGTACCCCCAGCTTTGTCCACCTCCGCGTTCACACCGAGTACTCCCTGGTGGACGGCATTGTCAGAATCAAGCCCCTGATCAAGGCCCTGGCGGCGGCGGGGATGCCCGCCGTGGCCGTTACCGACGCCTGCAACCTGTTTGCCCTGGTGAAATACTACAAGGCGGCCCTGGCGGCGGGGGTCAAGCCCATTTGCGGCAGCGACCTGCAGATGGTCAATCCGGTGGCCGACGGCCTGCCCTCGGGCATCACCCTGCTGGTGCAGAACGACACCGGCTACCACAACCTCACCTGCCTGATCTCCAGGGCCTACCAGGAGGGCCAGGTGCAGGGCAAGCCGATGGTCAGAAAGGCCTGGGTGGAAGAGCTCAGTGACGGCCTGATCGCCCTCTCCGGCGGAGCCCAGGGGGATATCGGCCGCGCCCTGCTGGGGGGCAAGCCGGAGCTGGCGGAGGCCCTGCTGGACCAGTGGATGGCGGCGTTT
>CAZWUP010000370.1:0-2578 GCA_964637045.1 uncultured Porticoccaceae bacterium
AAATAGCCGGCGCCGAGCATCACCGCATTGGCGGCGGCGGCGGAGTTGAGCAGCAGGGAGGGCAAGGTTTCCGCCTCCTTGAGCAGAGCGTGGTGCGCTTCGGTGTCGTAGACAAACAGGGGGTTCAGCTTCTCAGAGCCATGGGGCTTGATCATGTGTTATTCCTCGGTGGCTGGCGTGGTCTGGATGATGCCGCGCTCTTCCAGGTAGTTGATGATGGTGGCGACCTCTTCCTCCAGGGTCATCCGGTCGGTGCGCAGATGGATTTCCGGGTTGAGGGGCGCCTCGTAGGGGTCGTCGATACCGGTGAAGTTCTTGATTTCCCCGGCCCTGGCCTTCTTGTATAGACCTTTGGGATCCCGTTTCTCCGCCTCGTCGAGGGCGCAGTCGACATGGATCTCGATAAAGTCATGGCCAGTTTCCTCGTGGAGGGCGCGCACCTTGTCCCGGTCCGAACGGTAGGGGCTGATAAAGCTCGACAGGGCAATCAGGCTGGCGTCGACAAACAGCTTGGCGATTTCGCCGATGCGGCGGATATTTTCGGTGCGATCCTCGGCGGAAAACCCGAGATTCTTGTTGATGCCGAGGCGGATGTTGTCGCCGTCCAGGCGGTAGCTGAGCTTGCCCCGTTCGTAGAGGGCGGACTCCAAGGCCACTGCGACCGTGCTCTTGCCGCTGCCGGAAAGGCCGGTGAACCACAGGGTGGCGCCCCTTTGTCCCAGCAGGCGATTCCTGTCTTCCCGGGTAATCTCGCCGTGATGCCAGTGGACATTGGTAGCTTTCTGTTCAGTCATGGGAGGGGTCCTTGGGGTGATTGCAATGAAGTTCAGGGCGCAGGGTACAGGTTTTCTTGTAAATGGTAAAAGTGGTTTTGTAGCTATAATTAACCAGATTTTATGGTCATATAGTGAGCCTGTTCCCGTTTGGCATTGGATCCCGGGAAAGGGGCCGCTTTAGCTCATCTGGTACGTTTTGTGCTTTCCACTCTGGGTCCGCCCTGTACCGCAAACGGTCGCCCTATGAATAACCTGGATAACCCGAGGCACAGGGAGCGCCTTCTCGCCATGCTGCTCAGTGAGCTGGATGGCATGGTATACCTGTGCCGTCTGGATGAGCGCTGGACCCTGGAGTTTGTCAGCCAGGGGTGCCGGGAGCTGACCGGTTACCCGCCGGAGGACCTGCTGCTCAATCAGCGCCTGGCTTTTGCCGACATCATCCACCGCGACGACCGGGACAGGGTTTGGCGCACCGTCAATGAGGCCATGGTGGCCAACCAGTCATTTGCCCTGGAGTACCGGGTGGTTCGTGCCGACGGCTCCGAACGCTGGGTGTGGGAGCGGGGGCGCGGCCTCGGCAAGGGGCTGATCCACGGCTTTATCCAGGATATTACCGAACGCCACCAGCGGGAGCTGAAGCTCACTGAGGCCGAGCAGCGCTACCGCAGTATTTTTGAAAACGCCACCGAGGGCATCTTCCAGAGTACCCCGGACGGTCACTATCTGGAGGTCAATCAGGCCCTGGCGAGAATTTACGGGTATCCAAACCCGGGGGAGATGATCGCCAGCCTGAGGGACATCGGCCAGCAGCTCTATCTCGATTGCCAGCGGCGGGAGGAGTTCGTGCGCCTGATGCGGGAGCAGCGGGAGCTGATCAATTTTGAGTCTGAAGTCCACCGCCGGGACGGCACCATCATCTGGATATCGGAAAATGCTCACGAGGTGCGGGACGGCAACGGGGAGTTGCGCTACTACGAGGGTACGGTGGAGGACATCACCGAGCGCAAGGCCTACGAAAAGCTCATCGCCCATCAGGCCACCCACGACAACCTCACCAATCTGCCCAACCGCACCCTGATGCTGGACCGTATCCAGGAGGGGATTCGCCTTGCGGATCGGGATCACAGCGGGCTCGCAGTGGTGTTTGTCGACCTGGACCATTTCAAGCACGTCAACGACAGCCTGGGGCACAACGCCGGGGACGAGATGATTCGTCTGATCGCCGGGCGGCTGCGCCGCTGTGTTCGCGATCACGACACCGTGGCCCGCCTCGGTGGCGATGAATTCGTGTTGTCGCTGGCGGATACCCAGCGCGGCAGCGATCAGGCCTCGGCGGCGGTCCAGCGGGTGTTGCAGGCCATCCAGGAGCCCTGTGTGATCGGCGGCAGGGAGTATTTGATCAGCTGCAGCATCGGGGTCAGCCTCTACCCTGGAGACGGCCAGGAGGCGGATACGCTGCTCAAACACGCGGACCTGGCCATGTACGAGGCCAAAGCCTCGGGGCGCAACGGGTTCCGCTTTTTCGAGCCCGGGCTCGATCACTCCCTGGTGAGCCGGATGTGCATGGAGCAGGAGTTGCGCCAGGCGGCCGGCGAGTCCCGGTTTCAGCTGCTCTATCAGCCGAGCTTTTGTGTTGAAAGCCTCCGCCTGGTGGGTGCCGAGGTATTGCTTCGCTGGCATCGCGAGGGGGTGAAGAGGCCGGTGATGCCCAGCAGTTTCATTCCCCTGGCGGAGGATACCGGGCTTATCAACACTATTGGCAGCTGGGTGCTGAACAGCGCCTGCAGCCAGCTCCGCGCCTG
>CAZWUP010000371.1:0-2551 GCA_964637045.1 uncultured Porticoccaceae bacterium
CACCCGGATCCCCTGGCGCTGGACCTCTTCCGGCAACAGGGGAAGAGCCTGCTGTACCTTGTTCTGTACCTGTACCTGGGCGATATCGGGATTGGTGCCCTGCTCAAAGGTGGCGATCACCACCATGGTGCCGTCGGCACCGCTCTCCGAGGAGATGTAGCGCAGGCCGTCGAGGCCATTGAGCTGCTGCTCGACAACCTGGGTCACCGTGTCCTGCACGGTCTCCGCCGAGGCACCGGGATAGTTCACAAAAGCGGCCACCGCCGGGGGAGCCACATCCGGATACTGGCTGACCGGCAAGCTGACAATGGCCAGGGCACCGCCGAGCATGGTCATCAGCGCCAGCACCCAGGCAAAAATGGGACGGTCAATAAAGAATCTGGACATCGGCCCTCAACCCCCTTTCGCGGCCGGAGCGCCAGCTTCCACCGCCAGTTGAAGGTCATCGGTGGCCACCGGCTTGACGACAATTCCCGAGCGAATCCGTTGCAGCCCCTCCACCACCACCTGCTCACCCGGCGCGAGTCCGCCACCGATCAGCCAGGCATTGCCCACCGTGCGCAGGGTTTGCAGTTCCCGCAGATGGACGCTGTTGTCAGCCGCCAACACCCAGGCTGAGGGCGCTCCCCGGCTGTCGCGAACCACCGCCTGCTGGGGGACCAGCAGGGCATTCTCCCGCACCCCTTCCTGCAGCCGGGCACGAACAAACATGCCGGGCAATAACAGCTTGTCCGGATTGGGAAACTGGGCCCGCAGAGCCACCGTGCCCGTGCTCTGGTCGACACTGACTTCGGCAAATTTCAGGGTGCCGGCAAGGGGGTAGACCGTGCCGTCCTCCAGGATCAATTCCACGTCAGCTTCGCCCTCGGCAACGGTTTGCAGATCGCCCTCCGCCAGGGCCCGACGCAGGCGCAGCATATCCGTCACCGGCTGGCTGATATCGACAAAAATCGGGTCGAGCTGGGTGACCGTGGCCAATTCATCGGCTTGGCCATTGGCCACCAGGGCCCCCTCACTGACCGAGGAGCGCCCCACCCTGCCGCTGATGGGCGCCACGACCCTGGTGTACTCCATATCGATGCGCGCCACCTCGACCTCCGCCTGGGCCTGCTTCCAGGCGGCCATGGCATCGTCCTCCTGTTGCTCGCTGATGGCGCCAGTGCCCGCCAGGCGCTGGAAACGCTTGGCCTGACTTTCAGCGCGGGCCAGATTGGCCTCGGCCCGCATCAGGGCCGCCCGATAGGGTGCCGGGTCTATCTGATACAACTGTTGGCCCTGCTCTACCCAGGCGCCCTCGGTGAATAGCCGGCGCTGAACAATACCACTCACCTGGGGCCGTACTTCGGCAATCCGGTAGGCGCTGGTTCGCCCGGGCAGCTCTGTGGTGAGGGCCAAATCCTGCCCGACCAGGGTGTAGACCCCCACTTCCGTGGGTGGTGGCTCCGGGGGTGGCGGTGGCTCGCTGCAGGCCGTCAGGGCCAGGGCCAGACTACAGATAAGCATCGTGCCCGCAACAGGGCGACGGTGGAATGGCATAGGGGTCTCCTTGCGGACACCGCAATTCCAGTACTCCGACGGGGTGGATTCGGGTTGCTGGAGATCGCTGCGGTCACGCTGGGCATTGAGAGATTGTCTGTACCACATTATGATACAGCGTATTGATACGATCAACCGCGCAGACAAACTTTTACACTCCCCCAACCAGCCCAGGGTGGAACTGAGATGGCGAAGAAGAAACCTGCATTTCACCGCGAAGCCGACCACCATCACCAGGGCGGCATCCAGGTTATCGCCCGCAGCAGCAGGGTGATGCGGGCCCTCAGTGCCAACCCCCAGGGCCTCAGCCTTGGCGAAATTGCGGCCGAGGTGACCCTGCCCCGCTCCACGGTACAGCGCATCATCAATGCCCTGCTGGTGGAAAACCTGGTGGAAGCGGTTGGCCCTGGTGGAGGCTATCGCCTGGGACCGGCCCTGGGCCAGATGATCTACCAAACCGAAGCGGACATCACCGGGGTGGTTCGACCCCACCTGGAGCGACTGTCCCAGGCCCTCGGGGAAACCGTCTGCCTGTCCCGTCTCAGCGGTCGTCAGACCAGCATCGTCGACGTGGTGGTGGGCGAGCAGATCCTGCGCATCGTGCCCCCTCTGGGTATCACTACCCCTCTCCATATCGCCGCCGACGGCAAGGCGATGCTGGCGCGAATGAGCGACGCCAAGGTATTGGAGTGGCTCGACGGGGACCTGCCGCCGCGCACCCGCAACAGCAAGAATCTCAAAGAGCTGCTCAAGGAGCTGACGGAGATCCGCGCCACCGGCTTTGCCTACGACAACGAGGAGCACACTGAAGGGGTCAGCGCCATCGCCATGGCCCTGGGCACCTATCGCGGCACCTACGCCATTTCCGTGGTCACGCCGACACCCCGGATGACCGCCAGGGTTGACGATTTTCGCCACGCCCTGAAAGAGGCCCCCGCCATTATCGAGCGCCTGGTGGGGTTGCCGGGGCCCTGATGGGATGGGCGCTTACAGTAGTCCAGAGCAGGTGAGGCTA
>CAZWUP010000372.1:0-2541 GCA_964637045.1 uncultured Porticoccaceae bacterium
CCTGAAGGCGATCATGTCGTCATCGGCAACGGTGCCCAGATGGACCAACAGCCCCCCCAGACCGGCCTCGACGAAGCTGTGGCGCACCTGTTCCTTGTGGGCGTCCGCCACCTGGATCACCGCCCCCAGCTCCTCGCTGAACAGGGCCGCCACCGGGTCGTCGCCGACGTCGTCGAGGTTGACCCGGAGGCCGCAACGCCCGGCAAAGGCCATTTCCGCCAGGGTCGCCAGCAGGCCGCCGTCGCTGCGGTCGTGGTAGGCCAGCAGCTGCCCGGCGCCGTTGAGCTGCTGGATGACGGCGAAAAACGTCTTCAGCTGCCCCGGGTTGTCCACATCCGGCACCATGTCCCCCATCTCCCCGTGAACCTGGGTGAGGATGGAGCCCCCGAGGCGGTTGCGCCCACCCCCCAGGTCCACCAACAGCAGGCTGGAGGCCCCCGCATCCCGGCGCAACTCCGGGGTCAGGGTACGGCGCACATCACTGACCGGCGCGAAGGCGCTGACAATCAGCGACAGCGGCGCGGTGACGGCCTTGTCCTCACCCTCCGCCCGCCAGGCGGTGCGCATGGACATGGAATCCTTGCCGACGGGAACGGTGAGGCCGAGGGCCGGGCACAGCTCCATGCCCACCGCCTCCACGGTGCGGAACAGCTTTTCATCCTCGCCCCGGTGGCCGGCGGCGCACATCCAATTGGCGGAGAGTTTGATATCCGCCAACTTGTCGATGGCGCTGGCGGCGATATTGGTGATCGCCTCGCCGATGGCCATCCGTCCAGAAGCGGGGGCGTTGAGCAGGGCCAGGGGGGTGCGCTCCCCCATGGCCATGGCTTCGCCGGCGATGCTGTCGTGGGTAATGGTGGTCACCGCACAGTCCGCCACCGGTATCTGCCAGGGGCCGACCATCTGGTCCCGGGCCACCATGCCGGTAATGCTGCGATCGCCGATGGTGATCAAAAAGCTCTTGCTGGCCACCGCCGGGTGCTGCATCACCCACTCCGCCGCCGCGGCCACATCCACCTTGGCGGTGCTGAAATGGCGGGTTTCCGGGTAGTGCTTGGTGGCGGAGCGGTGCATTTTCGGCGGCTTGCCAAACAGTACCGACATGGGCAGGTCCACAGGTACGCTGGCGAAGTGACTGTCGTTGAGCTTGAGGGTCTTGTCGGCGGTGGACTCCCCCACCACCGCATAGGGGCAGCGCTCCCGCTGGCAGATGGACTCAAACACCGCCAAGTCCTGGGGGCGCACCGCGATTACATAGCGCTCCTGGGCCTCGTTGCACCAGATTTCCATGGGCGACATGCCGGGCTCGTCGCTGGGCACCTGGCGCAACTCGAAAGTGCCGCCGCAGCCGCCGTCCTTGACCAGCTCGGGGAAGGCGTTGGACAGGCCACCGGCGCCCACGTCGTGGATAAAGGCAATGGGGTTGGCGTCGCCGAGCTGCCAGCACTGGTCGATCACCTCCTGACAGCGGCGTTCGATCTCCGGGTTCTGGCGTTGTACCGAGGCGAAATCCAGCTGTTCGGTACTGGTGCCCGAGGCCATCGACGAGGCCGCACCGCCCCCCAGGCCGATCAACATCGCCGGCCCCCCCAGCACCACCAACCGGCAGCCTGGGGCAAAGGGGTGCTTGTCGACATGCTCCTCACGGATATTGCCGTAGCCACCGGCGATCATGATGGGCTTGTGGTAGCCGCGGCGCTCGCCGTCAAAATCCAGCTCGAAACTGCGGAAGTAGCCGCACAGGTTGGGGCGGCCAAACTCGTTGTTGAAGGCGGCCCCGCCGATGGGACCCTCGACCATGATGTCCAGGGCGGAGACGATGCGCTCCGGCTTGCCGTAGTGGGCCTCCCAGGGCTGGGGGTAACCCGGGATGCACAGGTTGGAGACACTGAAGCCGGTGAGCCCCACCTTGGGCTTGGAGCCCCTGCCCACCGCCCCCTCATCGCGGATCTCGCCACCGGCACCGGTTCCCGCCCCGGGAAAGGGGGCGATGGCGGTGGGGTGATTGTGGGTCTCCACCTTCATCAAAATATGCACCGGCTCGACACTGTAGCCGTAGACCCGGGTATCCGGGTCGGGATAAAAGCGGCCACCGGTGTGGCCGGCAATCACCGCGGCGTTGTCGGAGTAGGCGGAGAGCACGTTGTCGCCGGCCAATTGGTAGGTGTTCTTGATCATGCCAAACAGGGACAGGGTTTGATCGGCACCATCCACAGTCCAGGAGGCATTGAAGATCTTGTGGCGACAGTGCTCCGAGTTGGCCTGGGCAAACATCATCAGCTCCACATCCGTGGGGTTGCGCCGCAACTCGCTGAAACTGGTCACCAGGTAGTCCAGCTCATCGTCCGCCAGGGCCAGGCCCAGCTCCAGGTTGGCCTGGGCGAGGGCCGCCTTGCCCTGGCCCAGGATATCCACCGTGGTCACCGGCCTGGGCTGGTGGTGGGCAAACAATAGCGCCCCGGCATCGACACTGTCGAACACCGCCCCCACCATGCGGTCGTGGAGGACAGGCGCCAGGCGCGCCCTGTCCCCGGCATTGAG
>CAZWUP010000373.1:0-2540 GCA_964637045.1 uncultured Porticoccaceae bacterium
CCTCAACCCACATATCGGCACCCATCTCAGCAATCCCCTGGACCGCCTGCGGGCCATCCAGCAAGCCATGGCCGTGGAGCTCAAGCGCAGCGATATCGTCAAACTGACCCTGGACCGCATGGAAACCCCCTACGGCGCCAGCAAACGCAAGCAGGGCTTTGCCAAATACGCCGATACCACCGGCCGCGCCATGCCCGGCAATATCACCGTCGCCAATGTCCCCGGCCCGGCGGAGCCCCGCTACCTGGCGGGCTACCGCCAACTCACCAACTTCCCCACCCCCATCCTCGAGGGCGGCCGTTTCCTCAATATCACCCTGCGCCGCAACGCCGACATGCTCGATGCCGGCATCATGGTCAACTCCCGCCACCCGGTGGAAGACAGGCGGCTGGGGGAGTACCTGGAGGCCGCCCTTGGCGAACTGGAGCAGGCCGCGGCCGGGCTTCAAAAACAGTTCCAGCAACAGTCCCAGCAACAGTAGAACAGGAGCCAGCCATGTCCATCATCAACAGCGACGAGTGGGAAAAAGCCACCGAATATTCCATCACCGACGAGGATATCGAGCGCGGCCGCAAGCTGCTGGGCGTCGATGTCGCCAACGGCCACCGGGAGTACATCCAGACCGCCACCGAGGACGCCATCCGCAATTTCGCCCACGGCGCCGGCAACGACAACCCCCTCCACTGCGACCCGAACTATGCCCGCACCAGCCGCTGGGGCAGCATCATCGCCCCCGGCATGATGGCGGGCATTGTCAACAGGCCCATGCTCGGCGACCCCATGGCCCCGGAGATCAAGAAGAACATGAAGAGCCTGTTCAAGGGCATCCATGTGTTCGTCTCCGGCTCCCGCTGGGAGTGGTTCCGCCACCTCTATCCCGGGGATACCATTTACAGCTTTTCCGGCCAGGAGAGCCTGGAGGAGAAGCGGTCGGAGTTTGCCGGGCGCTCGGTGATCCGCATCAACCGCCACGTCAAGGTCAACCAGCGGGGCGAGGTGGTGGCCACCTACCGGGTGCTGTCGGTGCTCACCGAGCGCAAAACCGCCCGCACCAAGGGCAAATACGCCGACATCCAGCCGGCCACCTACACGGACGAGGACATCGCCAAAATCGACGCCATCTACGGGGCGGAAGAGGTGCGCGGCAGCGAGACCCGCCACTGGGAGGATGTGGCCGTGGGTGACAGCCTGGGCACCATGGCCAAGGGCCCCCTCACGGTTACCGATGTGATCTGCTTCCACGCCGGCGGCTACGGCTTCCACCCCTATGCCCCCACCGTGGGCCGCCTCGCCTACCAGAACCGCAAGCGCATCCCCGCCTTCTACATCAAGAACGAACAGGGGGTACCCGATGTCGCCCAGCGCCTGCACTGGGACCCCACCTGGGCCCAGGCCATCGGCAACCCCATGGCCTACGACTACGGGGTGATGCGGGAAAACTACATCTATCACTACCTCACCGACTGGTGCGGCGATGACGGGGTGGTCACCCATCTCCACGACGAGATGCGCAAGTTCAACTACATGGGCGACACCCAGGTGATCACCGGGGAAGTGGTGGCCAAGCGCCAGGAGGGGGACCAGTACCTGGTGGATGTCAAGGTGACCATGACCAACCAGCGGGACCAGGAGACCGCCCGCGCCGAGGCCACCATCGCCCTGCCCAGCCGCACCGCCAGCTACCGCCTGTTCCCGGAAGTGCCGGTGGAACTCCAGGCCCGGGCCGACGCCTTTATGGCCAGGCACTGGGAATTGCTGGGTGAGAGCAACAGCTGATGGCCACGGAACTGGTTCTTATCCACGGCCTGAACAGCACCGGGAAGGTGTGGGACAGGGTTCGCGCCCTGTTGCCGGGGTCCATTCGCAGCACAGCGCCAGACTGCCCGGCCCTGGACGATGTGGACGCCATTGCGGCAGCCCTGATCGACTCGTTGCCGGAGCGGTTTCACCTGGCGGGCTACTCCTTTGGCGGCTATGTGGCCCTGGCGCTGCTGGCCAACTACCCGGAGCGGGTCGCCAGCCTGATCATGGTGGCCACCTCTGCCTTTGGGGACAGCCCGGCGCGGCAGGACTTTCGTCGCCAGGGAATTGCCGCGGCGGAACAGGGCGGCCTGATGGATCTGGCCATGGCCCAGTTCCCCCAGGCGGTACACAGTGGCAATGTCGACAACGCGGAGCTGCGGAAGAGCTACGCCGCGGAGGTACAGAGCTACGGGCTGGAGAAATATCGCGCCCACCAGCTGGCTGCCATCGCCCGACCCGACCGCAATGCATTGCTTGCCCAGGCCCCCTGCCCGGTGCTGTTTATCACCGCCGAGGAAGACAATGTGGTACCCCTCAACCTGCAGCTGAAAAGTGCCGGGCAGTCGACAGATATCCGCCTGGTCCAGGTGCCAGACACCGGCCACCTGCTGGTGCTGGAAGATCCACAGCGGATAGCGACGGAGCTTGCCCTGTGGTGCCAATAGCGGGTTGGGCGCCACCTTCGTTCGCTCACAGAGTGAGCTCCTACAGGAGGCACCTCCGGGTTTGGGAAAAAT